>JBJTUB010000217.1:0-8402 GCA_046080465.1 Vampirovibrionales bacterium
CTCTTTGCGTGGCCGAACGGCCTTATACCAATTAGGGGCTGTTTGCAAATAGTTTTAAACCCCTTCGTTCTTACTTCTTGGTGATAAGCTGCCCTACGGGCAACGTTAAGAGGCTGTGGCGTTCGCCCCCACAGTGAGGAGAGACAATCTCAATGCTTACGCAAGATCCTCATTGTGAAAAACCTCTCAATACCTTCCCCTCTAGCCTTCGGCGGTGTGTAACAGCTAGGCTGAGGGCGTCTCAAAGATGCTTATAACATCTTGTCTAAGTGGATTTTGTAACCATCCTGCAAGGCGAGTACTAAACTGGCAAAGCCTTGCTGTTGGCGTTGCAGTGACCCCACTACCTTGTAATGCTTGGCCAAGGTATCCAACAAGGTTTGTTTATAAACGGTATCGCTATTGCCCAACAAATGTTCGCCTTTGGTCTCAAGCAACACATAGTCAAACATCCCCGTGGTTTCATCTTTCAAGCGTTTAATAAGGAAATCAGGGTAGACGGCCTGCGGTTGCCACCCTTGTAGCTTGTATTCCTTGGCTTGTTTGGCAAACAAACGATGCCACCACACCACGGCCTGATGCGAATCAAGATAACCCGCCACATCGCCCTCGGCGTTGTTGAAAAGCTCGTTAAACAACGGATCAAATAGGCTATTGTCACATTCAAACAACTTGGGGTCGGCATTGCTACTACGATACTCAAGGGTACTGGGCAAACGGAACGCTTTATTATCCCCTTCCACCAGTTCAAAAGAAATAACGCCCTCGTGAAGCCATGCTTTAAACTGGGCTTCTGATTGTTCAAACACCTGTTGCTGTAACGCTTGACGAATGAAGCTCATTAAATCAAACGGACGCCTACAGGCTTGAATCTCTTCTAAATGTTCGCCTAGCAACTCATGAGCCACAAAGGCGTTGGGAATGACGGGGTACAACTGTTTGTACAAGGCGGTGGGCGTAGGCTTTTCTGGTTCAAGCGATTCTAACCCCAGTTGTTGCTGTAGAAACCCTAGCTCAGCTTCGCCTTTTTTACTGGTTTTGTAAAAACCAATTTGGGTCGATTGTTCATAAGCCGAATCGAGTTTTTGTTGAAAGGCGGGGAGGTCAATCTTCAACGCATCAAAACGTATTTCAGGCAGTAGGTGTTCCTTCCAGTTTAAAGGAATCGCTTCAGGCAAGGCCGAAATGCGGTAGGCTTTACGGGGATGAAACAAGACGGTAGGCAATACGATCTCTTCACTGGCAAACCGTGGCCGACGCTTGAGGGTGTGCGTACTTCGGGGGGCGGTATCGGGTTGATTGGCAATAATCGCCCCTTTTAAACTACCTAGCCCTTGCTTTTCTAGCCCCTCGCAAATAGTATCACTTAGCTGTTTAACTTCCATGTTGTAGCAGTACACATAGGCTTCATTCAAGGCCAAGGCGGGTTCAATGCATTGGGCGTAGGGTTGCCTTAAAATACGACCTAACATTTGAGTCATACTTACATCGGTCTTGGTGTTATCTAGGTTGCACAGCACATAGGCAAAGGGGCAATCCCAACCTTCACGCAGGGCATCTTTGGTGATGATGTAACGAATGGAGCAGGTATCGGCCATGAGATCCACACCGCCTAAATCATCCTCTTCGCTAGAACGTTTGGCAATATGATCCGAAGGCACGCCTTGTTCACGCAACCACTGTTCAACATCGTTACTGTGAATATACCCCGCCTCTAACTGATCCTTGCCCGTGCGTTGCACCCGAATCAGCAGGATAGGCCGAACGTAAATACCGTAATTGCCCTGCACCGTGTGGGCAAGTTCTTCCAGTTCTCGGCGTTTTTCGTAGCCCTTTTTTAAACATTCTTGCCAACTGATACCTTCCCACCCTTTGACATGAATGGGGAGCTTAATCATTTGTTCTTGCCACAGTTCTTTACCATGAGCTTGATAAATAATGTTGCTGTTTTCAAACGGCGTGGCACTCAATTCTAAAATAGCCGATGGGTTAAACTGATTGATGTTTTCCAAGGCTTTTTTGTTTTTGGCACGGTGGCATTCATCCACCACTACCAAGGGTTGCACAATACGAAACACATTGGCCAACGAGGCTTTTACCATGGGGTATTCATCCAACAGGGGCATGTAATGGTCAAAATCGTTTTGGCTAAAACAATCGAGGTTGGGGATAGTGGCCTTCATGGTTTTGTGATGTTCGGCCTCATCGCCCTTGGGAAAAAAGCCCGCATAACTGCTACAGGCTTGATACAGTTTACGAGCCTCTTTGCTTTTAGCCCCCACGTTAAAACTTTGTAGGGTTAGCACCATGACGCATAGGGTTTCTTGCACATCACTGGGGCGAAAGGAATCGTGTCGTTCGATAATTTTAGGAGTCGCCCCACCCGCACACGCCTTAAACAGTTGATGCAAGGGCGAGGAGACGTTACGAAACTGCTTGAGTGTTTGTTTGTAAATGGCTTCTGAAGGGACAACCCACAACACCAAGCCCTGCCCCCGTTGGCGTAGTTGGTGTTGCAGGGTGTTGACGGCTAACGCCCCTACCAAGGTTTTACCCCCGCCCGTGGGTAGCATAATACACCCGTGGGGCAGTTGTTGCCCTAGGCCGTTACGGCGTTCTTGCCAAGGGCGTTGTTGCTGGGTGGTTTTATGCTTGAATTGGTAGGCATACCACGCATCACTGTAGTTAAAACTGTTGGCTTTAATATCTGTAATCCAGTGTTCTAGGTGGGTAAGGGCGGCTTGCTGGTAGTGCTTCAGTTCGTACTGCCCAACGGTGAGGGTGCTGGTGCTAGGGGGCATGGGGGGGCTTTCTATAAATAGGGGCTTGGTGTCATTGCGAGGGAAATAACAGGGTGTCATTGCGAGTGAAACGAAGCAATATCCTCGGTTTTTTTCGCTTCTGTGTGGGAGATTGCTTCACTGCGTTCGCAATGACGTGAAGTTTTAAAGCATTGTACTTAAATCTTCCCAAGCTGGATTCTGTGAATCAATTAAAGCTATTTTTTTAGATC
This sequence comes from Vampirovibrionales bacterium, assembly GCA_046080465.1. Taxonomy (GTDB): domain Bacteria; phylum Cyanobacteriota; class Vampirovibrionia; order Vampirovibrionales; family JAJTHC01; genus JBJTUB01. Next base: position 3,014 of record JBJTUB010000217.1, read on the forward strand.
TGGAGCCTGCTTTAAGTTGCTTTTCTCTCGTTATTGCAACCTCTATCGATTCACACGTTTCAACATAAACTAACTTATTTAGATTATAAGTAGCACTAAAACTTTTTGAATGTTTTTGTTGATGGTCATAAATGCGTTTTTTGATATTACTGGTGACTCCTACATACAAAGTGGTGTGATGCGTATTTGTTAGAATATAAACAAAGCCAACTTTAGACATGTTAATTCCTCCATTGTTTGATTATCTTCTAAAAATAGGTATTTGTCATTGCGAGCCGTTAGGCGTGGCAATCCCCCGCACAGGAGCGACAAGGGCTAAGGAGATTGCTTCACATACGTTCGCAATGACGAGGGAACTAACAGAGTGTCATTGCGAGCCGTTAGGCGTGGCAATCTCCCGCACAGGAGCGACAAGGGCTAAGGAGATTGCTTCACATGCGTTCGCAATGACGAGGGAACTAACAGAGTGTCATTGCGAGCCGTTAGGCGTGGCAATCCCCCGCACAGGAGCGGCAAAGGCTAAGGAGATTGCTTCACATACGTTCGCAATGACGAGGGAACTAACAGAGTGTCATTGCGAGCCGTTAGGCGTGGCAATCCCCCGCACAGGAGCGACAAGGGCTAAGGAGATTACTTCACATACGTTCGCAATGACGAGGGAACTAACAGAGTGTCATTGCGAGCCGTTAGGCGTGGCAATCCCCCGCACAGGAGCGACAAGGGCTAAGGAGATTGCTTCACATACGTTCGCAATGACGAGGGTTTAAAGTAAGGAGGAGGAGGCTGGGGCGACAGGCTCCAGTTGCAACAAATCGTACGGTAAATTGCAAAACCGCACAGGCCACTGCTTGGCCTTTAGGATTCGGGTATCGGCAAAGCACACAGGGGCGTAAACAATCGCTTCTTGTTGGGTGGCCTTGCAGTCGTTGGCCATGGCCTCGGCAAGTTCAAGCGTTAAGGCACAGGCCGTGGTGGTTAGGGCGGTACGGTCTGCTTGGTACAACAGGTACACACGGTGGGTAGCCGTTTGGCCAATGTAGCCTAAACGGTTAGGGCTGGGCAGGGTGGGCAAGGCTTGTAGGGTGGTGTGGTAAAACACATACTGGGCTAACTGCTCGTAAGTGGGCAACGCCTCGGTGGGTAGGGTGGGTAGGTTGGCTAATTCAATAGGGCTACCCAAGGTAACGGCGGTGAAGCTACCGCCTAGCCCTGCCTTCAGTTGAGCATCTTTGGCGGTAGGCACGCCTTCAATGACCCGCTTTACCCGCTCGCGGGTAATGGCATCGACTGTGGTAAAGCCTGCTTGGTGGGCGGGGCTGCCTTCGTTGAGAGTTTCAGGCTGTTGAATAAGGATAAACTTGCGATTGCCCCCATCTTCAGCATTGAGCTTTAGGGTGGCGTGGGCAGTCGTGCCACTCCCTGCAAACGCATCGAGGATGATCGCATTTTCTAGTTCAATTAAACCAAGGATTTTGTATAGTAATTTTGTTGGTTTTGGATAATCAAATAGTTTTTTATCGTCAAAAATGATTTTTAGTTCTTTTGTTCCATATGCAGTTGTAGAAGAGTCTTCATTAGATATTAAGGAATCTACACATAAGGGTGTTTCTTTACCTTTTGGAATTAGCTTATAGGCTTCAATTTTACCACTTTTACTTTTTTCAAAAATTACTTGTTTAGACTCAAGTAACTGATTCATTTTCTCTACACCGACTCGCCATCTACCCATAGTACCATCGTCTTTAATAGGAAAAATCTCTACATCGTCGTCCGTTTTGATAGAGTAAAACATTGAAGGTCTATCTTCTCTTGAATCTCCTTGTCCCCATTGCCTTAAACGCTCCTTGCCACCTTCTGATATTTTTAATTCTTTTTTAAAAGAGAGTGAGTTTCTATTCACAGAATATGAGATAAGGTACTCATGTATTGTATCTACTTGCTCAGTTGTCCCACCTTTACCTTGTTTTGAACGCCAAACAAATTGTGCAACAAAATTATGTTCCCCGAAGATTTCATCCATCAACAAACGTAGGTTGGCTACCTCGTTGTCATCAATCGATATAAAAATAACGCCGCCAGTTTCTGTATTTAATAGTTGCTTCATTAGCTGTAGGCGGGGGTGCATCATGCACAACCATTTATCGTGCCGTTCAAGGTCTTCGCCGTCTTTGCCTACGGTTTTGCCTAGCCAGCTTTTAATGGCGGGGCTGTTGACGTTATCGTTATACACCCAGCCCTCGTTGCCCGTGTTGTAGGGGGGGTCTATGTAAATGACATCTACCTTGCCTGCGTGCTTGGGTAGCAGTGCCTTCATGGCCTCTAGGTTGTCGGCTGTAATAATGAGGTTGTCATCTAGGTTCGGTTGCCAGTGTTCTACGTTTTTGGCGTGGCTGTTGGGGGCATCTAACAACAAGGTGCGTACAGGTAAGGTGTGATGATGGTTTTGAACGGCTTCTTTGCCAGTCCAGTGCAAGGTAGGCATGGGGGGTGGGCTTTCATACAGAGGGGTTTGGTGTCATTGCGAGTGAAACGAAGCAATCTCCTGCACAGGAGTGACAAAGGCTAAGGGGATTGCTTCACATATGTTCGCAATGACGAGATTCAATCATGCCTTTAGTAAACCTCAAACACGCCCCCACTTCAAGAAAGCCCAAACCCTAATCAATAAAAAAACGCCCCCGGTAGGAGTCGAACCTACGACCAATTGCTTAGAAGGCAACTGCTCTATCCTCTGAGCTACAAGGGCATGTGTTTGTTTTTTAACTAGTATAACCGAAACACACTCACTTGGGTAGCCTCTACTTTCTGAAAAAATAAGCCTCCTAATTTCTTCAAGTTGAGAATACTCATATTCAAAAAAACGGTTTCAAGGTTTAATATAAGACCCTACAGCACTTCCGGTACCGACTTCGGTGTCGTTGATGAGACCGCCCCCGCAAGACGGTTCACCACACTCCCCAGCCGGTTTCCCCGAAAGCGTTGCGTGAATGACGTAGCAGGCTCCGTACACCTACTACGCCGAAAGGATATCATTTCGCAGTTGCCTTAAAAGGAAACCTCTTTATTATGATGATTACACAGATTGATAGCCGTCTTGGCTTTCATCAGCCTGCTAAACCTACTTTAGCTTTACGTCAAGGGTTTGCCCAGCCTGTCAAAGGTGATTGTGTGCGTCCTGATGTGGAAGAACAACCTATTTTTAATCGTTTGGGTGTGAAGCCTCTATTAGCACAAAATGTAGCCGTGAATGCTCATGGTGATACGTTTCGTTCTAGCAACATGTTAGAGCGTCACACGCCAGTTAGAAATAGTAGTGCCGAGCCTATGAATCCTTGCGAGGATGCTTTGGTGCGTATCGGCCTGCATTTTATGGCCTAGGGTTTGAATTTAGTTGTTTTCTCTTAGCCTTTCAAGGCTGTTAGTTATCATCGTTTACACACAATAGCGAAGAATAAGGGTTCGGCTTGGCATATCCTAGGATAGGCTGTGTTTGTTCCCTTTTTTTTTGCTATAATGCTTGTATAGAAAGCTATGCAAAAGGGTTTTTCGAGACTTCTAAGTTCCTCGTTTTGTGTCGTCTTTCAGACGACTTTGAGAGGCCGTTCCTCCCTCTCAAACTCTCCCCCCTAAAATATTTGAGAGTGTTAACTAAAGGTTGTTTACAAACGATGTTAGTCTCCTGCCTTAAGTTGCCCTCTGGGCAACGTAGAGAGGCCGTTCCTCCCTCTCAAGATTGCCCGAAGGGCAATGCAAAACGAGGAACTTAGAGACCTCGAAAAAACCCTTTTGCAGAGGTTTCTATAGATTGTTAGGAAATAAACGTTGTTTTCATTGTTAACAGCATGGATATGGTCGGATCCAGACGTGACGAGTTCAGTATCAAGCCTTAAATGTGTTGATGACTCGTTACCTTGTTTTAGAAAGATTCTACCCTTGCTATGTTTGCTTACAATGAAACACCCTCTTCAAGCGTTCGCCTAAACCTTGTGGCTCAACGGACACACGCCATTCAGCAATCGGCTATTTGCGAAATGACTCGCCTTAGCGAAGCCAAGCAAGCCATCAATCTTGGTGAAGGCCTGCCCGATTTCGCTCCCGATGCCCTGATTCAAGCCCAAGTGATGGAGGCTCTACAGAGTGATTCCCTCCTTCATCAGCAACAAAACACGTGGGGGCGAGCCTCTCTGCGTGAAGCACTGGCCACATGGTATGGCCAACGCTACCAGCTGACACTCGACCCCGATAAGCACATTACCGCTACCGTTGGGGCAAGCGAGGGATTGTACGTGGCTTTAGCAGCCGTTACCAACCCTGGCGATGAAATTATCGTACTGGAACCTTTTTTCGAAAGCTACAAAACCATCTTTCATTTATTAGAGGTGACTCCTGTTTATATCACCCTCCCCTTTCCCACATTTGAACTGGATGTGGAACAGGTGAAAGCCGTGCTAACGCCACGAACCAAAGCCTTATTACTCAACACGCCCAACAACCCTACAGGAAGCGTTCTTTCGTTGGAGACCTTAACCGCCTTGGCTCAGCTAGCACAACAGCATCAATTCTATATCATTAGTGATGAAGTGTACAGCGAACTGACCTATGATGGCCATGCCCACACACCCATGGCAACCTTAGAGGGCATGGATTCATGGGCGATTACCACCAGTAGCGTTTCTAAAAATTACAGTGCCACGGGCTGGCGTGTGGGGTGGGTGATTGCCAATGCCACCGTTACCGATGCTATTCGTAAAGTGCATGATGTCACCACGGCAGGTACCAACGGCTATTTTCAAGAGGCCACTGCCCGAGTGCTGGCCTTACCCCCTAGTTATTACGATGGTTTGCGAGCCGACTATCATCATCGCCGAGATGCGATGGAAGCCTTGTTGCGAGCCTTAGGCTTTAACCCCATACGCCCGCAAGGAGCCTATTATTTTTGGACGGATACTGAGCCACTGCGTCATTTAGGCCACGATGATTTAAGCGTGGTGAAGGGTCTGATTGAGCAATACGGTATTTCAAACGTGCCTGGGCGATGCTTTTTTAGAGCCAACGCCGCCGAAGCGGGCGTTTCCACCCATTACCTACGTTGGTGTTTTGCTAAAAAACTAAGCACACTCCATACGGCTATGGATTGGGTGCAAGCATCAAACGGCAAGTAAATAGTGTGTTTCTACCCCCTCTCCCTTAGGGAGAGCGCTGGGGTGAGGGATTTCACCAACCTAGGTATCGCTTGTGTTTCCCTCATCCTAATACCAATTTCATAAATAAAGGGCGTCTGCCGCTTTCGTTGTCGCTACGATTCTCGATGAGCTTATGTACCTCTATGGTCACCGCACTCATCTGCGAGTCTAAGCTCCTAGAAATCAACTACACGCCCTTCATTTCT
>JBJTUB010000218.1:0-5688 GCA_046080465.1 Vampirovibrionales bacterium
CTTAAAACAGCAGAGCCTCAGTATCAAACCCTAGAGGTAGGCACAGGGGAACTCTGTTCTATACGAACCTGGGTGGAAACATTGCATCGAGCATCAGGAAGTGAGTGCCAATTACAGTTTGGTGTGTTACCCTACAGGCCTGATGAAATCATGATGTCTGTTGCGGATACAACAGCCCTGAACGCTTTGGGGTGGAAGCCAACCATTAGTTATATTAAAGGTATTGAACGTTTAATTACCCATGCCCGTTCATCATCTTATTGCACTCTAAAAAGTTAACCTAAAAAAAGAAAGGACACTCGTATGACACTCCAAGAACACGCTTTCCCCTTACAAATTATTCTAATTACCTACAATCGTGCCAACCATGTAGAACGAACATTTCAACAACTGTTAGCAGAAGGTTCGCCCGTACGTAACTTGCCTTTGTTGGTGTTAGATAATAATTCAACAGATGCAACGGCAGACGTTGTTCAACAATGGCAAGCAAACTTCCCCAACATTAGTTATCAAAAAAACAGGTACAACGTTGGCTTATCAGGCAACGCTTTTAAAGCGATGGAATTAGCCAGCAACGACTATGTTTGGATTATTTGTGATGATGATGTTTATGATTTTACTGCTTGGCCAGAGGTAGAGCAGGCCATAGAACGTGGCGAAGAGCTACTTTGTGTATCACGTTATGTATTACCTGAGGATGTTAAACATTTAGAAGAACATATTGCGGTACAACTGACCTTTATTCCTGCCATGATTTTTAAAACCTCTCTTTTAACAGACACGGTGATGCGAAACGCTGTAGATTCTGTTTTCACACTATTTCCACATCTTTGCCCTGTGTTTGCTATGTTTAATGAGGGAAAGACTCCCTATGTTATTAGCCAAGCCATTGTTGATAATGGTATGGATCCCAATAATACCGATTCATCTTATGTCCGTGGCACACAATCCTCAGATTTACTACAAAGAAGCCGCAGTATGCAGTGGATGGTGGGCTATGCCAATGTCTGTAGCTTACTTAAAGATACTGCGTTAAAACACCGTTTGCTGAATGTGGGCATACAAACAATTCACGGAAGTGACGACGCTTTTTATGAGTTTATGATGTATGCCTATGCGGCCAAAAAGAACTGGATGCAAGTACTTGATGTCTGGCTTCACTTAAGCCCCCAAAAAGCAGAACATCTATTAAAACTATTCCTTCAGTTGCCAACCTATTTAGAAGAATTTAAACCAAATTTAGAAGAATTTAAACCAAATTTAGGGTGGGTAGTAAGGCTTAAACGAATTTTACGCCGTCCTCGTTCGTTATTTGATGGCCGTTAAGAATGATTTTCTAAAAAGTAACCTACTTGAACAGAACAAGAAAGTTTGTTTTATTTTAGGACAATAACGATGACCCCAACTTTAGATATTCATCTCATCACCTACAACCGCCAAGAGTATTTGGCTCGCACGCTAGAGCAATTGTTTGCTGAAGGCTCGCCCGTGCATCGTTATGGGTTAACCATCCTCAACAATGCCTCTACCGATGGTAGTACCGAGTTGATTAACGAGTACGCCGAACGCTACCCCACGTTGCTCAAACACATTGTTCACCCCCGCAACATTGGGGGCAATGCCAACATCACCCGAGCGTTTGAACTGGCCACGGCAGAGTATGTGTGGGTACTGTGCGATGATGATGAGTTCGATTTCACCCACTGGCACACCGTGGAAGAAGCTATGAACGATGGTGCGGATGCCGTGGTGGTGGCTAACTACTTGAACCCTCAAAAAAACGTGGCTCAGTTACTAGGGCAAATGACCTTTGTACCTTCCACGATTTATAAAACTAGTATTATTGATACCACCGTCATGGTGAATGCCTCGTTTAACATCGCCATGATGTTTCCGCAATTTGCCTTTGTGGCTCCGCTCATCAACCACAACAAAACGATTCGCATCATGGAACACTGGATGGTGCGTATGGTGCTACACGGTGCCGAAGAAACCTATGTGCGTGGGCTGAATAACGACCGTAGCCCCTTTATTTCCCGCATGTTTTGGCAAGTCGGTTTTTTGCACGCTTTACATCTTATTCATAGCGATGATATTAAACGGCACGTCGTGCGTAACCTTGTGTTGCATGGTGAGGTACCGTGTTATCATCCAGAGATTTTGCTGGATGATAATAAAAAAGCAGGGCAAGGCTCGTGGTGGAATGTTGCAACCCTGTGGGTGAATCTCTCGTTTGATAAAGTCTTGCAACTTAAACTACTGTGGGGGCTACTGTTGCGGTGTTCCCCTGTTCGTATCAGTTGCTTAACCTTTGCCAGTGGGCATTACCTATGGCGATTGATCGTCAATCATCATCGACGATACCTACTGTGGGATACTCGTATAGTGGCAGAGTGGTTGCTCAAAAAGAGTACTCCATAAACAGTAAAGAAACAGAACAACATGCCTACCCTAGACATCATACTCATCACCTACAATCGTAAGGAACATCTTGCCCGCACGCTAGAGCAATTGTTTGCTGAAGGCTCACCTGTGCATCGCTATGGACTCACCATTCTCAACAACGCCTCCACCGATGGAAGTACCGATCTGATCAACGCCTATGTGGAACGTTACCCCACGTTGCTTAAACATATCCTCCACCCCCGTAACATTGGGGGCAACGCTAACATCGCCCGAGCTTTTGAACTGGCCACGGCAGAGTATGTGTGGGTACTGTGCGATGATGATGAGTTCGATTTCACCCACTGGCACACCGTGGAAGAAGCCCTCGCTGAAGGCGTGGATGCCGTGGTGGTGGCCAATTATGTGAATCCTAAAAAAAACCTCGCTCAATTGGCGTGCCAGCTGACCTTTGTACCTGCAGCCATTTATAAAACCGATTTACTCGATACCACAACGTTAGTGAACATGTACTTCAATGTGGCCATGATGTTTCCGCATTTTGCTCTGTGTGCCACGTTACTGAATAAAAACAAAACAATACACATAGTAGACAACTGGATGGTTCGTATGATACCCCACGCTGATGAGACGTCCTATGTGCGGGGGTTAGACGTCTATCGCACGCCTTTACTATCGAATATGTTTTGGCAAGTAGGTTTTTCAAATGCGTTACAACAAATACAATGTCCAGAGAAACAACGGCAAATCCTTGAATGCTTAACGTTTGAAAATGAAAATTCTTCGGTATTTGGAGGGCAAAACCTAATCGATGGCAATGACTTGGTGGGGCGAGGCTCTCTATGGAACCTACTCACCCTATATGCAAATTTAGCTTGCAGTAAACGTTTACAACGAGAATTGATGAACGCCTTCTTTTTAACCCATGTGTGTCGCTTACGGTTTCATCAAGATGAAGTTACCACAAAGCTAGAGGTAAACCATGTAAAAATTAAATTCTGGGATAACCGTTGGATTGGTATTCGCTCTTTTGGGTTTCATCAAGATGCTATCGCAACAAAAGTAAGCATAAACAATATCACCTTTAAACTTTGGGATAACCGTTGGATAGGGATTCGTCCAACATCCAAGCAAACGACCTCAAAAGACGCATGAGCCTCACTAGGATGCCACTCACTATTCATCTCATTACCTACAATCGTAAGAAACATCTTGCACGCACCTTGGAGCAATTGTTTGTGGCAGAGTCACCCGTGCATCGTTATGGGCTAACCATCCTCAACAACGCCTCTACCGATGGCAGTACCGAGCTGATTAACGAGTACGCCGAACGCTACCCCCACCTTGTTAAACACATCGTTCACCCTCGCAATATTGGGGGCAACGCTAACATCGCCCGAGCCTTTGAACTAGCCACGGCAGAGTATATTTGGGTGCTGTGTGATGACGATGAGTTTGACTTCACCCACTGGCACACCGTGGAAGAAGCCCTCGCTGAAGGCGTGGATGCCGTGGTGGTGGCTAACTATGTGAATCCTAAAAAAAACCTCGCTCAATTGGCCTGCCAGTTAACCTTTGTACCTGCAGCCATTTATAAAACCGATTTACTCGATACCACAACGTTAGTAAATATGTACTTTAATGTGGCCATGATGTTTCCGCACTTTGCCCTGTGTGCCACGTTGCTGAATAAAAACAAAACAATACACATAGTAGACAACTGGATAGTGCGTATGGTATTTCAAGACGATAAAACCTCCTATGTACGGGGGTTGGATACCTATCGCACTCCTTTGCTCTCTAATATGTTTTGGCAGGTCGGGTTTTTAAATGCGGTACAGCAGGTTCAGTGTCCTCATCAAAAACGTCACATTATTGAAGAATTAACGTTTGAAGAGGACACTCAACGTATTTTTGGAGGGCAAAACCTAATCGATGACAATGACTGGGTGAGTCGAGGCTCTCTATGGAACCTACTCACCTTATACGCAAACCTAGCTTGTAGTAAACGTTTACAACGAGAGTTGATGAATGCCTTCTTTTTAACCCATGTGTGTCGCTTACGGTTTCATCAAGATGCCATCACTACCAAATTAGAAGTAAACCATGTTAAAATTAAACTCTGGGATAATCGTTGGGTTGGGATTCGTTCAACAGTGAAAGAAACAACGTTATAGAAGACTCTGCAAAGGGGTATTTGTTATTACGAACGCATGTGAAGCAATCTCCAAAGGCAGTAGCAACAAGGGGGATTGCCACGCTACGCTCGAAATGACGAAAGGTTTTTGGGCTTTTGCAGAGGTTGTTAATTAACGAGTATCGGCTGGGGGGACAGGCACGAGACGAAAAGGTGCCTGCGTGCCACCTACATGAATGGCCTTGTTCAATACCAAGCGGAGAGGTTGCCCCGCCTGCAATTCCACCTCTCGGTGTTCACCACGAAGGGAGGGAAGCAGATAGGGCAAGGCCGTCGGTTGCTCGTGGGTGTAGTGCAACCGCAACAGTGCATCATAGGTGTTTGCCTGCAACACACCAGCAGGCTTGCCTGTATCTACCACCGCCTCAAGGGCGAGGGGGCTAAATGGATCCGACAAACGAATGTGGGTAAAACGCAGTTGAAGGCTACCAAACCGACGTTCTTTACCCGTGCCACGCCCCACAGGCTTGCACGCCACCACCTGCCCCTGTACAAGGCTGCCTGCTTGGGCTAGCAATTGGCCTTCGGTGTGCAATGGGGTCAGTAGGGTGGCCGTCACGGTATCGCTGGGTCTGGCTAAATGACTGGCGACAGGGTGTTGCAATTGCACCCAAAACCGGCTCCCCGCAGGCAAGCTCACCACGGCTCCCATCACCACGGGGCGTTGAAGCATTCTGTCGGATTCGGCAAAGACGCTCGACACCCACCACACCGTATCTTCTTTATCTCCTTTGCATCCAAGGGTAGGCATCGCCACCAGTGCAACCAAAGCAAACAGGCATCCGTAAAAGCGATAGCCGCAGGCAAAATGTAACATGTTTGGCTCCTTTTAACTTAGAGAATCCTCTGCAAGAAAATGAGAGAAACATAGGTGACACCTAGGCCTATGGAATCCCTCACCCCAGCCCTCTCCCTAGATAGTGTCGTCAAGAGGTCAAGAATGGAGAAAGTTCAAGGAAAAACAAACGGCTTTTGTAAAACGCTTGCGTTTTCTCGCTTGCGGGCGTGTACACAGAAGTACATAACGAAAAAACGGATTGTTTTGACACAGAAGTTACCCATTATGGGCCTTATGACGACACTATCTA
>JBJTUB010000219.1:0-2842 GCA_046080465.1 Vampirovibrionales bacterium
GCCAAGGCATCTCGCAACGCCACGCTGGTATGGGTCAACCCTCCAGGATTGATGATCACACCCGAAGCAGAAAGTCGGTAGGCGTGAATCCAATCAATCAACTGGCCTTCGTGGTTGCTTTGATGAATGACAAGTTCCACGAGGGTTTGGCACGTTTGGAGGGTGTGGTTGTGTTGCTCCACCAAGGCTTGAAGCTGTTGATTCACTTCTTCAAGCGTGGTACTACCGTAAATATGGGGTTCACGCAACCCCAGCAAGTTCAGGTTCGGCCCGTGCAGAACAATCAGTTGTTTGGTTGCGTTAGTGGGTGTCATGGGATGTTGATTCTTTCGTTAATACTTCTATCGTCACTTTTAAGGTGTTTACAAAAACACTTGTATCGTTTAAATAATTAGGGTATGCTTTCGTCAATTTTTTCAAATCATCCACTGCTAAAAACAAAACATTTGCATTACGTTTACTCTCTTCTTGGAGTTGAAGGTGTATAAATCCCTCTTTTAATAAAAGAGCCTTTTTAGTGTTTGAAAGATAACAAATATGTGTATACTTATTTTTTTTAGCAAAAGCTTGGTCTAAAAAATCTTTAGTGATTGTCGCAGTTTCTTCTATTTGTTTATAAGATTTTTCCAAACTAGCTTTTAAGTTTTTTGTTTTCTTTTCAATTTCTAGTCGTAATTCTTGTGAAGTAAACATAAATCGAGTCGTCTTTATGTATCCAAACATTAAGTGCTTAAGCTCAGGTTGCACTTCAAAAATCTTGAATATTTCATCATACGCTAAGGCCATGCCTGCCAGCTTGAAGAACTCCGCCCAGCGTTTTGTCCACTGGCCTTCTTTAAACTTTTTACCCTCTGTTAAGCCCGCAACTTCAACAGCCGTGGCCCAAGCGTGCTGATTCACGGTACGCACCTGAAGCTCGACGGTGGTGGTGGGTTGATTCTCTAAGGTTTGTCGTGGCACATCCAGCACTAAATGATAACTGCGATACCCATCGTCTTTCGGGTTCAAAATATAATCAAACTCTTTTTTAATTTTGATGCTAGACCGCTTCCCTGGGAAACGCTTTACAAACTCTTCCACCGCTAGTAGGTTGGGTAAAATCACCCGAACACCCGCTAAATCTTGCATGGTATCCAACCCCATGTTGGGGAAGCGTTTTAATTTATATTGAATAGAAGGAAAACGCTTCATGCGAGAGGCCACAATGTAGTCATCACTACTCGGCACAAGTTCGGGGGTTTCTTCCATCATGCTTTTCAGCACACGCATACACCGATTCCGCACCACATTGGCGGCAGGAATGAAGGAGTTTCGGTAGGCTTGAATCTCGGGAATCAGTGCCATGTAGGTTTTTAGGGTGGTGGCTTTTTCAAAGCGTTTGCCCAGTTGTTTAACAGCAGAACGAGTGTATAACACGATAATCATCCCTAAGCCAACACCTACCTTTAAGTAAAAGTAGGTGTTGCACTATATAAAAGTATAAAAGCGATAAAAGCGGTTTAGAAAGAAGGGTTACTTCAGCTCTTCACGGCTAATCACCTTATCAATCATGCCGTATTCCAAGGCTTCTTGAGGCGTCATGAAGTAGTCACGATCGGTATCTTTTTCCAGCTTGTTGAGGGGTTGGCCTGTGTGCATCGCCATCAACTGGTTTAAGGTACGCTTTAAACGACCTGTTTCCGCCGCTTGAATTTCGATATCCGAGGCTTGCCCTTGTGCCCCGCCCCAAGGTTGGTGAATCATGATACGCGAATGTGGCAAGGCCGAACGCTTGCCTTTGGTTCCGCCAGAAAGTAAGAAGGCACCCATCGAGCAGGCCTGCCCCAAGCAAATGGTTTGCACATCGGCACGCACATGCTTCATGGTATCGTAAATAGCCAAACCAGCGGTCACGCTCCCCCCAGGAGAGTTAATGTACAGCATAATATCTTTTTCAGGATTCTCAGAATCCAAGAGCAACAACTGGGCAACGATAATGTTGGCAATATTGTCATCCACTTGCGTCCCCAAAAAGATGATCCGCTCACGCATTAAACGAGAGAAAATATCAAAGCTCCGCTCACCACGGCTCGATTGCTCAATCACCACAGGCACAAAGGCATTCATGGCATCGGCACTGGCTTGAGGGCTTGTAAACGTAGAAGGAGTGTAAAGATGGGTCATGGGTCAGAGAGCTATCCTAAAACAAGGGAACCATGTTTCTAACGTGAAACAAACAACATTCTGTTCTTTTTTAGTATAGCACAGGTCAAGCGAAGTTGTCAGCTTAGGCTTGTTAATGTTTAATGTTTTTTGAAAGAAATCGAGTGAAACCTTGCCATCACCGCAAGTTTAAGGTAGGCTTAAAGGGTCTAGAGTTGTTTTATTAGATACCGTTAGTCGTATTGTGTTATCGTAAACCATAAAGGATTGCCCCCATGATGTTCGATATTAAAAAAATGATGGATCAAGCCAAAAAAGTGCAAGATCAAATGATGAGTATTCAAGAAGAGCTGGCCGCTGCCGAAATTACTGGCACCAGCAACTGTGGCGGTGTTAAAGTTACCTGCACAGGCAAGTTTGAATGCAGAAAAGTTGAAATTATCAACCAAGCCTTACTGCAAGATCAAGCTAAATTAGAAGCAGCCATTGCCGAAGCCTTCAACAACGTGGCCGAGCAAGTAATGAAGCGTACGCAAGATAAAATGGCTTCGCTTACCAAAGGCTTAAACATTCCTGGGTTAAAACTTCCTGGTATGTAGGCTGGTTTACAGCGACTCAACAAAGCGTGTTAGGTTTAGTAAGCCTAACACGCTTTGTTGTTATGAAAAGCTCTCCGTCATTGCGAGCGAAGCGTGGCAAT
>JBJTUB010000220.1:0-2855 GCA_046080465.1 Vampirovibrionales bacterium
TTTACTACCCACCCCTAGAGACGCCGTTCTCAAGCGTGGCAAAGCCTGTTTTTATATTAGTATATAAAGACCTCTGCAACAATCCTATTACCCCCTCTCTCTCTACTCGTCATTGCGAGCCGTTAGGCGTGGCAATCCCCCGAACAGAAACGATGAGGCTAAGGAGATTGCTTCACTGCGTTCGCAATGACGGAAAGATAAACGACAGAGGTTGCTTCAAAAACACTGATAGCCTTTCAATTTATGAAACAGTTATTTGCAAACAGCCCCTAATAGTATTTAAGATAAAAGGAACAAACCATGATTTTACAAACCCTCATTCAACCCGAAGGAACCTCTACCCCCATGATGCCTGAACCCACCCACCCACTGGCTCCGCTGGAAAAAGCCAGTATTTTAATTGAAGCCCTGCCCTACATTCGGCAATTTCACGGCCAAGTGATGGTCATTAAACTGGGCGGTTCGGCGTTGATAGATGACACCAAAAAGCGGGCGTTATTGCAAGATGTGGCCTTGCTACACATGGTAGGCATCAAGCCCGTCATTATCCACGGGGGCGGGCCGGCGATCAATCAGCATTTGGCACAACTGGGCGTAGAACCCCACTTTGAGCAAGGCTTGCGAGTGACGGATGACACCACCATGAGCGTGGTAGAGATGATTCTCTGCGGGCAGGTAGGCAAAGATTTAGTCGGCCTGCTGGGGCAACTGGGCGTGCCTGCCCTCAGCCTAAGCGGGAAGGATGCCCACCTGCTATTGTGCGAAAAGCATCAGCCCAACGGAGCCGATGTGGGCTATGTGGGTACCATCACCCAAGTGAATCACACCTTATTAAACACGCTACTGGAACAAGGCTTGTTGCCCGTCTTGAGTTCGGTTTCCATGGGCGAACACGATGGCCATAGCTACAACGTAAACGCCGATATTGCAGCCATTGCCGTGGCCACGGCCTTAAAAGCCAACAAACTGGTGTATGTCAGTGATGTGGCAGGCGTGCTGGGCGATGTGACCCGCCCCGAGAGTTTGATTCCTCACCTCACGGTGGGCGAGGTGAGCAGACTGGTGCAAGAGGGCGTGATTGCAGGGGGCATGTTGCCCAAGGTGCAGTGTTGCGTGGATGCCGTAGAAGCGGGCATTGAACGAGTCCATATTTTAGATGGTCGAACGGAACATAGCCTGTTACTCGAGATTTTCACCGATGAGGGGAACGGGACGATGTTCACCGCAGGGAACGAGGGTTAATTCACGATGACAAAGACACTTTCTACAGAGACACCCCCAACGGATTCTCTCTATCTTCACGCCTCTACCTTTAGCCAAGTACACACCCCTAACTACGGCGTGCCGAGCTTAGTGCTCACACGTGGGCAAGGCTGTACCGTGTGGGATACCGACGGCCACGCCTACCTCGATGCGGCGGCGGGTATTGCCGTGTGTACGCTCGGCCATGCCCACCCTGCCTTGGTAACCGCTCTAACGCAACAAGCCCAACAGTTGTGGCATGTATCGAACATTTTTACCACGCCCCCCACGCTAGAACTTGCCCGTGCCTTGGGGCAGGCCAGTCACCTACCCGAGGCCAAGGTGTTTTTCTGCAACAGTGGCGCCGAAGCCAACGAGGCCAGTATCAAACTCGCCCGAAAATACGGACGCATCCACAAAGGCATCACCCAGCCCGAGGTCATTGTCTTTGGCCATGGCTTTCATGGTCGAACCCTCGGGGCGTTGGCGGCCACCCCGAAAGAGGCATATCAAGCCCCCTTTGCCCCCATGGTAGCGGGCTTTGCTGTAGCGGAATTGAACAATTTGGCCAGCGTGCAAGCCCTCACCAACGCCAACACCGTGGCCGTGTTGGTGGAACCTCTGCAAGGCGAAGGCGGGATTCTGCCCACCTGCCCCGTGTTTTTAAAGGATTTGCGGGCGTGGTGCGATGCCAACGGCCTATTACTGATGTTTGATGAAGTGCAGTGTGGCATTGGCCGTTGTGGCGAGGTGTTTGCCTACCACGGCTTGGGGGTTCAGCCCGATGTGGTGAGCCTTGCCAAGGGCTTGGGCGGGGGCTTTCCCATTGGGGCGATGGTGGCCACGGGGGCGGTGGCCTCTGTGTTGCAACCTGGTGATCATGGCACGACTTACGGCGGCAACCCCTTGGCTTGTGCCGTGGCCTTGGCTGTGTTACAACAGGTACAGACACCCGAGTTTTTAGCCCACGTGCAAAGTGTGGGTCAACAGTTGCGTACAGGGCTAGAAGCCTTGCAACACCGCCACCCCCACCTGATTGCCAACGTTCGGGGGCGAGGGCTGATGCTAGGCGTGGAACTCCGCCCCGAGGCCGTGACGGTGGCGAGCGTGGTCGCCAAGGCCAGAGACGAGCAACGCTTGCTGGTGCTTTCTGCAGGGAGCCATGTGCTTCGCTTAGTGCCACCACTCATCCTTACCCCCACCGAGGCCGAGGCGATTGTTCACAAGCTGGACGCCGTTTTTTCAGCAGTTTAAAACGCCAAAAGGGTAACATGCCCCAGTGTATAGAGTAGAAAGTACTGATGCGATGGTTTGTCCTATAACGTGTAAAACAATTTTAGCAGATTATTTAAACCCTTTTGGAACATTTATGGGTGGTATTGCTACGTTTTTACTCTTTCTATTCTCGTTAAAACCATTAAGTAATTGGAAAAATCAGAAACTTATTGAAAAACGTTTAGCCTTTTTTGATAAGCATTTTGACGCAATTAACACCATTTATACCTACTGTATTCGTGTTGGGTCTGCTAGTAGAGAGAAAACGCCTGTAGATATTTTGAACTTAAAACGTGAATCGGATAAAGCGGTTCATTTGGCACGGGTTTTGTTTTCTG
>JBJTUB010000221.1:0-2397 GCA_046080465.1 Vampirovibrionales bacterium
CGTGTAGTTTAATGTGCATGGTGCCCTCGTTCTGAAAGATAGTGAAGTCCTAATACTATACCATGAACATCTTTGCAATCATGCGAAACAATACACCTTAGGGAGAGGGAGTAAAAACTCTTTTGCAGAGCTTTCTACATCTTCTTTAAAATCCACGCTTTCGCCATACCCTTGAGGGTTTCTTTAAGACCGTGTTCTTTAAGCAAGGGTTGCCATTTTTTCCGAGTCGCTACAGCCGTCAGGCCGAGGCCTCCCAGTGTGATACCTAAGCCCAAGGGTGATAAACTGCGTAAAGCCGTAAAGGCTAACACCGCTCCTGCCCCCAAGGCCAGCTTTTTTTCATCGGGTTGCAGTTGGCCGTACCAGTGCTTGACATGCCCTGTGGCTCCTAAGGGTTGAGCCACCCACTGCAGGCTAGCCACGGCCTGTGGATGCTTTTTAAACGCCGCATACCCTAGGGGAATCGACCATGTTTTAGCCTCAAAGCCTAAGGCTTGCAGTAGGCGATGAGCTTCGGCGGTTTGAGCCTCGTTACTGCCAAGAAGGAGTAAGCGGTTTTTGGTAGCTAGCAAGGTTTTTTGAGCAACCAGTTGTTCTAACGGAACAGAAAGACTCCCTTGCACGTGGTGTTGCTGATACTCATGCGGTGAGCGAACATCCACTATATCCAAGGCATCCACGGGGGCGAGGGTCTCTAAATCAAGTTGCGGTAACGAGGTCATCATCATCATAGCGTGGGGAATCTCCTACTAGCAATCTGTGAGGGCTACGAATGAAAGATCACGTTAATTAGTGAGGAAACGACAAAATAAAGCAGGATAAAAATACCCAAGTACACGCCCAGCAACGAGCGATCGGTTTGCTTAGGGGTCTTTAAACGGCGTTGAGGTAAATCGTGCGGGTGGGTGAGGTGTTTATCAATTAGGGGCATAGGGGATGTTAGACTCCATAAAACAATGAGGGGTTTAAAACGCATATGTTAATGCTACTATAGCACAAAGAGTTCCACCATCGCTAGTTTCTTAGGGCTATCTAAAGAAAGTTAAAAGGTTTACATCCATGACTGCTCATCTTGCCAACGCCATCCTAGAAGTGTTTAAGCTTCCGCATGCTCCCCAAGGCTTGCCCGCCTATCAAACTGCTGGCAGTGCGGGGATGGATATTCGGGCCGCCCTCGCCATCCCCCTGACTCTTGCTCCGCTACAGCGAGCCATGATTCCCACAGGGCTGATTTTACACATTCCGCAAGGCTACGAGGTGCAAGTGCGTGCCAGAAGTGGGCTTTCCATTAAGCATGGTATTACACTCATTAACGCCATTGGCACGATTGATAGCGATTACCGTAACGAGGTGATGGTGGGCTTGGTGAATCTTTCGGATACGGCCTACACGCTAGAACCCAACGAGCGGATGGCTCAACTGGTGCTGGCCCCCGTGACACAGGCCACCGTGGTAGAGGTGTTTGAAACGGGCGTGCTAGAAAGTCGGCAAGGGGGCTTTGGCTCTACAGGGCAGATGTAATTTACGTATCTAGCCTGACGATGTAAAGAATTTCGTATCGCTTCACTGAAGGAGGCGAATCTTCCAATCAACGGTACCTAGCAGTTTCTTTTTTTATGTGCGTTATTGCTAGTGTACATAAAAGTAGCTTTTGTTACTTAGTACTTACCTAATTTACACTCATGCTGTTAGAAAAAGTTATGTAATGAATATTAGAAGTATGGTTAAGCCTCCCAGTAAAATTGCTACAGAACTTAATGATGAGGTACAAAAAAGGCTAGTCTCGCCTAGCGAAGCCAACGTTATGCTTGGGAGCCATGCTGATGTGTTTGACCAGAGGGCAAAACAACTAGATAACAAATCGAGGAATTTTCTTAGACCTGCAAATACAATTCTTACAGTTTTACTAGCAGCCTTGTTGGCAAGTATGGCAGGGCTAACCTCTACTTTTACGATGGCTACCGCTCCTTGGTTCGTGGGGTCTTTCACACTTGCTTCATTGCTAGGGGGGGCGGGTGTCATATTCAACAGATTAAGCGTTAAATATGCAAAGATTGCAACCAGTATTAAAAATCATATTAAATCATCTTAGATAGCTTTACCCAGTCGTCATTGCGAACCTAGTGAAGCAATCTTTATCATTTCTGTGCGGGGGATTACCACGCTTAACGGCTTGCAATGACGCATAGGGATGCAACTATTTTAAAACAACCCTTAGTTAACTAGAAACATGAAGGACAATGACTTTCAATACTCCTCCCCGTATCTCCGCTCCCCGCACCGCTGCCGAGGCGGATGCCCTGATTACCTTGGCCGAAGCCGAGCTTCAACGCCACGTTTTCCCTGCCCTTGAGGCCACCTGCCACACCACCACCGAGCGGGTATTGCAAGCCATGC
>JBJTUB010000222.1:0-7283 GCA_046080465.1 Vampirovibrionales bacterium
ATTTGGAGCGATTTACGTCATTGGATTGCAAGATTTAAACGGCGAGGTAAGGTTGTCTCTCGTTCACTGAAGGATATGGAGCAAGCGATTGCGTTTCATTTTCACAGAGTCAATACTAAAGCTATTTAGTTAATATTCTCATAATTCTAGGGGGGAGAGTTTGAGAGGGAGGAACGGCCTCTCAAAGTCGTCTGAAAGACGACACAAAACGAGGAACTTAGAAGCCTCGACAAACCCTTTTGCAGAGCTTCCTATAGAAACCTCTGCAAAAGCCGAACGGCTTTAGCTATCAAGCAAAGGCCAGTCGGATTGTAGTTGGATTTTAGCGATGCGGTGACCATCGAGTTCTAACACCTTAAAGTGGAGATGCTCAAAGGTCACGTCGTCGCCTTCTTCGGGTTCACGGCCAATCAGGCCAAAGACAAACCCACCCAAGGTTTTAAAATCTTCATCGGGCAGATTCAAGCCC
This sequence comes from Vampirovibrionales bacterium, assembly GCA_046080465.1. Classification (GTDB taxonomy): domain Bacteria; phylum Cyanobacteriota; class Vampirovibrionia; order Vampirovibrionales; family JAJTHC01; genus JBJTUB01. The sequence continues at coordinate 470 of JBJTUB010000222.1, forward strand.
AAGGCATCGTTTAAATCTTCCACATCCACACGGCCATCAATCAACCATTCCGTGGCAGAAAGCGTCAGAATCTCTTGCTCGGGGGTATCGATGTCATCTTCCCACAGTTCACCCACCAATTCAGAAAGAATATCCGAAAGTGTGACCAAACCTGCAAAGCCACCGTGTTCATCAATCACGGCCACCATCTTCACCTTGTGCTTGCGGAACTCCTCGAGTACATCGCTGAGGGGTTTGTTTTCGGGGTAAATGGGTAGTTCCTGCAAGAGGCCCGCAAGCTCAATATCCGTTTCACCACGACGAAGAGCATATAACACATCTCGCTCGTGTAGGACACCCAAAACATTGTCGTTGGTATCCTCGTACACAGGTATTTTTGAATGTCGATGCTCTAAAAAGGTATCCACGGCTTCATCTAGGCTGGTGGTCACATCCAACATCACTACCTCGGTACGGGGAATCATAACATCGCTAAGTACCTGCTCGCTGAATTCCAGCATGTTTCTAAACAAGTTGGCCTCAGTCGGCTTGATGATTTCCTGCTCTTCGCCTTGATCAATGAGTTTATCCAGCACATCTTCCCACACTTGATCGCTTTCATCGGCCACGACTTCCACCACAATATCACGCACAGGTTGCTTGAGGCTTGATTGCAATCTATCTTTTAAATGATCGACTAAATCATCCACATCTCGCACAGGAATATCGGGGTCAACTTCAATTTTTAGCTGAATAAACAAGCCTGCCAAGCCTTGATCAATGGTTTTCAAATCCAGAATGGTGGAAATGCCGTGCGTGCCTAACACCAACCCACGAATGGTTTGTTCGACTGAAACCGAAGCGGCTGCGACGGTTAAAAAGTTACGGTTATAACGGAAGAGGTTGAAGGCCAAGAGCAACAACATACCCCCAATGAGCATGGAGGCAATGGCATCAGGCCAATGGCGGTAACTGGCAGCAATCCATTCAAACCGCACCAAGGTATCAGTGCTTACCAAGGCCAGCAAGGCCACGCCCGCACCCACTAGGGCGACAATATCTTCTAAAAAGACAAAACGAGTGGTCGGGCTTTTGACTCGGCGAATGTGTTTAAAGGCATCCAGTATGGTTTGCACGGGGTGGTGTTGCGGTTGCTGAACCTCTTGCAGTACGGCGGTACTCGCTGCATGAACCGCCCCTAGCTCAAAAGCGACGTTTAACACCAGCAAAGCAATCGCCCATTCCACGTTTTGTAAGGCTTCGGGGGCTTGATGCAAGCGGTGCCAGCCTTCGTAAATAGAATAACCTGCCGAAGCAAAAAGCATAAAGCTCGCCATTAAGGCCCAAAAGTTGGTTTCTAGCCCATAGCCGTAGGGGTGGGAACGATCGGGCGGGCGTTGGCCTTGCAACAACCCATACAACAAGGTAAAGCTATTAAACGCATCGGCAGCGGAGTGTAAGCCTTCGGCCATCAACGCCGAAGATTTTGTCACAAAGGTAGACACAAGTAACTTAGAGGCGGCAATGGCCAAGTTAAAGCACATCGCCACAATCACGGCTCGTTTGGCATGGTGGGCGGTGTTGGCGTGTGCCGTGGAGGCATCTTGCCCTGTGGCGAGGGTGACAGTCACCTCGGTATCAGAGGTGGGAGCTGTTACCAGCGTATCGAGCATCACGCCACCAGCGGAAGTGTTGGGGGAGTCGCTCAGGCTCCTATCGCCACCTGTGCTAGTTGAAGAAGAAGAGGAAGGAATGGTGCCCATAGGTCGTTAAACGTGTGTACCCTTTAAATTAAATGATAACTATATTACCATGTTACCCTAAACAATGTGTATTTATTAGTATAGCGTTAATTGTTAAGATAGTTCAAGGGATTTATAGAAAGTTTACATTAGTAAAAGGGTTTCTCTAGTCTGCGTCATTGCGAACCGCTAGGCGTGGCAATCCACCCCTACGATTAAACATCCACAGGAACGCAACATCGACTCGCCGTTTGACGCAGCCTACATGAATACCCCTCATGGCACAAGCCGAACGGCTTTCATTGCGGGGCCGAATGGCCTAGAAGTTGTTGTACATGTGTTGAATATCAGGGGGGTTGGCGGGGGCTAGGTATTTATAGTTAGCTGCATCGCTGGGTTCAAAGTTCGGCCATACAAACAAATTACCCGCTTCATCACGCCAACGCAACCAGCCAATGGGGTATTCCTGCCCCATATCCCGTAATTCCACCATCATCCAGTTCCCCCGCACATGCACCACCCGCATTCCCTTCACCATGGTAACGGTTACCAGCGGAGCCTCATCTTTAGGAGACAGTCGTACATAGCGGACAGTCTCGGGTACCCGAGCCAGCCAATGGAACCCCAGCTCTTTGGTGTATAAACGCATAAACTGAAGCCATGTTTGCACGTTGTAGGCCGGTTGCCCCGATTGTGTCACAGCCATAGGAGGCACCCAACCTTCAGCAGGAGCTTCACCCGCCCAGTTGCTTGCCCTCCCCTGCAAACGGAGCTTGAGCCAGCCATCCTCGGCTTCATCCACCACGGTAGCCAAGGTTTGCTGACGCTGACAATCATGCACCAAAAATGTCTCTTTACCCACTGAAGGAAACGCCTCGTTTTGAGCAGACGTTTGACGATACACCCACTGCCCCTGTTGCTTGCAATCCCAGTGGATAAACTCTTGGGCATTGCCTGCCACGGCCTTAGGGGTTTTGTATAACGTTATGGGCGAACGAAGTTCTACCACGCCTAGGGTGTTGGTTAAATCGTAGGTGGGGTAGGCTTCAGGGGCGGCAAAGGCGTTTAGGGGAACAAGCAGACCCCACACAGCCGCAAGAGTAAAGCAACCAACCAGAGTGAATAAACGTGAGGGCATCTTTTCAATTCCTATTTCTTTCAAAACTAAACGCTTCTCGTCATTGCGAACATAGTGAAGCAATCTCCTCAGCTTTATCGATTCTATCCTAGGGGATTGCCACGCCTAACGGCTCGCAATGACATAAACTACAAAGACTTTAGTACATGACATGGTTGGTGTATCGCTCCCGATCATCTTTACTAAGATTAAACCCTATCATTTCTTCGATAGTGGCAAGCAACCCCTTGAGCGTTTCTAAGTTATCAAACTCAAACACATCTAAATTGGCGGCATTTAAATCGGTTAAGGGCTGAACATGAACCGATTGCTGAGGTGCCACCACCATAAAATGCAAGGGGCGTGCTACTCCCTGAATCATTAAGGTGGATTGCTTAAACACCTCATAATTTTGTGGCAAACTGGTAGCGGTATCACTACGGCTCGCCCCACTGGCCAACACCACTACCACAATCTCGTTTTGAGATTTACCACTTTCGGATGCTTGCACTTGTGCCAACAAGTTTTCAACACTCGCCCCTAACGAGGTTGCCTTACTAGAGGCTCCAATACCATTCGAGCTATTTACTTCTAAGCGATTCAATAAGAGGCTTTGTTTATAGCCCGCTTCTAAATTATCCACCGTGGTCTCTGTTGGCTGCCAAGTGGCTAAGGCCGTTGATTGCGTGCCACGCAGTTGCCAAGGCTGCACAATCAACGTGCTTTGTATCTCAGGGCTAGCGTTGTAACTATGGTAAAAGAGCATACCCATAAAGCTACGGTACAGCTCCAACCGACTCAAATACGTGGGGGCCTCCTCTTGCAAGCTAAAGGCTTTTACAGGCGTGTAGTGCAGAAACACATCATTGGCTGTATAGTCCCAACCACAAAACCAAATAGGTTCAAAGCTTGCATAGCGAATCCATTGCGTGGAATAATACGGAAAGCTACCGACACTGGTAGCACCTGTTTTTAAAACATTCAGCAGTGTTTGCGGTAACACCGAGGCTTCAAACTGGTACAGCGTGGCATGCTTCTTGTCACCAGGATGCTTTCGGAACCTTCCTACTAAATAGCTCGTTATCATATCTGCTTGAGTCGTCGGATTCATTAACGGATACCGCTCATCAATCGCCGTGGTTTTCAATCGGTCTTTATCGGCCGCCCAATAGAGTTGCGTACTTCCTTGCAAAGGCGTCTCAATACTGGGTAAAGGATTCGTTAGCTTCAAATACGGCGTACAACTATACTCCGTTCCTATCCGAAGGGCTATATTATTAGCGTTAGATTCAACACTCGGGCCTTTTTTCCAATTTTTCCCGCCAGAGCATTTCCCCTTTTTTAACTCGTTCGTTTCTCGTAAATCGTGGAATGAATCATACTGATTCATGCAACTTTCAAAGCTCGTATCCACTGCCACATGTATCCCGTACAAGGGAGGCCGAGTAAACAGCCCCCGTTGGGTACCTAGGCGAGCCTTATCTTGGGCAATGGTACTATTTAAATGAATTTGAACCGTGCGTATTGGGGAGGTCTCAACAGCTTGACGTGTTTGTACAGGGTAGATTTTAAGCGTTACCCGATACAGACGTTTACCTAAAGGGGTCAATTTTTCCTGCAGATTGGCTTCATCGGCTTTGGCAAACGAGGCATCCTGCACTTCCCAACGAAACTTAAACAAGGGTGCTTGTTGCCCCGATTGCAGGATAGAGTAATATGTATTGAGTGCCGTATCGTTTCCGCCCGTTTTCACGCTGCCTGTCGGGCTACAAAACGAGGCCCGATACAAAATAGAAGCCTTGTTTGTGACCATAAACTCTTGTCCGCCACACGTCACCTTCACCGAGGCCGATTCATCCACGGGTGTTAGGAACTCGCCATCCAATACATCCGCATCTTGAATTCGTCCCTGCAAGGCATGGTCAATCAATATCTGTATTTGTGATTTCAATCGTTCATTCAATCGCAAACGCCCTAAGGCATTGCCCTGGTTAGCCTCAGCCAACACGGAATCCGATTCCACCGCCCCCCTCGGGGCAGGAGTCGATAAGGTATTCAACGCCAATGGTACCATTAATAATGATAGCAGTAATAAACCAAGGCTCACTTCCATCAATCCAAAGGCAGGGCTTGATAGAATAGCTTGTTTTTGATATGGTTTGTAAGTCATCTTTGCATTCTCAATCAGAGGGGCGGGCTTCAAAACTATGAGCTTTAGTGTAGCACACCTTTCAAAAACGAGAGAGGAAAACGAACAATCTCACTTATTCTAACGATTCAGAAAGATAGTTATCCCACATGAGTACTCTCTCAGCCTGCCCTATCGCCTATACGGCTGCCTCCTCGTCGCTTGGGGCTTCCTCTTCTGAATCGTGGTACAAAAAACCAGCCCCACCCTTTTCGCCCACGCCGCCCGTGCCGTATCAACCCGATAAAAGTTGGTTGATACCTAAAACCAGTGATGCCCTAATACTAGGGGGGTTAGGTCTGATGAGTGGCATGCTACTTTCTGAAATGAATGCCCACGGCCTAAAAAAAACAGCCTCCACCGCTTTAAAAGAGATTGAACACAGCCTCACCCACGCCACCGCCGTTGATGCCACCGATATTCATAAAAAAGGTAACGTTCTTTATCGGCAAGAAGGTTGGGTGAAGCACCCCCTGTTTATGACGTTTCTTATGCCCTTTGTTCATCCAGAACTGGCACCCGCAGCCTTGGCCTATGCCGTGGCGTTGGGCGGTGTGTTTGTAGGTAGCAACGTGTTTCAAGGCATGCAAGAGGCGTGGGTTCGCTGGGAAGAAAGTTGCATTCGGGCCAACTTAGTCAACACGTTGCAACCTGCGTTTAAGCAAAGTATTCAAACCAAACTACAGAGCGATACCCAGCTACGGAACGAAACAAGCACCACGCTCGATGCCTTATTTCCTAGCCCTACATTACCCCAATCGCTACCTACAGCAACAAAACCAACAAGGCTGTCTTCCTCCCCCCCTTTGCCTGAACAACAGGATTCTGAGTTTGTTTATATGCCGTTTAACCGAGACAAACGTTCCCTGCATGCTCACGTACTCAACCCCCAGTTAGCCAACTTACCCAACGCCAGCCCCCGTTCAGAGGAAGGTTTACCTTCAGTGGCACCCCCCAGCGTTTGCCCTGCTCCTCGCCCTGTCTCCCCCCCCACCAAGCAAGCCTCGCCCCCGCAGGAGTTTATGCCTATCCTTGGCCAAAACTGGGGACGCTTAGGCATGTTAGGCTTTACAGGCTTAGGCGGCTTGGGCTTGGGTATTTTACTAAATACCACACGGCATTTACTCCAAAACCAAGGCTTGCAAACCATGGCCAAGCGACTGCATCCTAGTTTGCGGGTCAACCTGCTACCAAACGATCAAGAGGCAGTGGCACTGTTCTTCAAAGATTCGTGGCCAGTACTCATTTCACTGGCGGCCCTAGGGGCGACGCTCAAAGTCGCCGAGTTGTTGATAGAAGGGTTGCGTGAGATTCAAGTAACCACCATGAATGCTAAAACCGAAGCCCAGTACGAACGTTACAAGTGGCAGGTGTTGGATCCGCAGTTTCATGCCATTGCCGAACGTACCTATGTTGAAGAAAGCATCCGCACTCTTAAAGCCGACGCTTCTCACCTGACCCCCAGCGAACTAAACGAACGCAAGCAACGCATGTTAGAAGGCATCGGCTATCATTCCTCGCCTGCTTACTACCCCATCACGCCCATGGTTCAACTCGTCCCCGCCCGTGCCTAGCCCGTTCGGGCGTACAATGAGGCACCGAACGCTGGCTTCGTAAAACGGAAAGTCGATAGTGCATTCCTGTGGGGCAGGAGACCCTAAAAGTCTAGCTGTGTTTGTGGTTAAATAAAGAGTGTTTCCGTTATGTAGACGATCCTCCTAAACATGACTCTTTTTCAGCATCTCGATACGATCCAAGATCCTCGTTATAAACGAGGCATTCGCCACC
>JBJTUB010000223.1:0-5862 GCA_046080465.1 Vampirovibrionales bacterium
CTTGCAAGTGCCGTGTCACGAGGTGTTACGCCACGGCTACGATGCCAGTACGGTGCAACGCTTGGTAGATAGCAACTGGATTCGCACCGTGGCATGGACGCTCCGTGCAGGGGTGCTGGTGGGCGTATGGGTGTTACTTTGGAAGGCACACCCACATACTCACGCTTAACGCTTATACCATTTTTACAAATGAAGGGGGCCTCGTTGATTTCTAGGAGCCTAGACTCGCAGATGAGTGCGGTGACTATAGAGGTACATAAGCTCATCGAGAATCGTAGCGACAACGAAAGCGGAAGACGCCCTTTATTTATGAAATTGGTATTACGCTATTCAATGTGAGAATTGGTATTAGAAATGAAAGCATACGAAAACGGGCTTTACGTGGGGAATGGCCACATAAAGCCCGTTGATACTTATTAATCGTTTAACTTGTTTAAATAAACGAGTTAACCTTCAATTTGGAACTCGACGTTCAACACATTCAAGTTGGTGGAATGCACTTGCAATTGAGCCACTTTGGCCTTGACATTCAAGCCATTTAAGTTGAACTGTTTGTTACCTGCTTTAAAGGCCATGTAAAAGGCTTTGCTAGGTACTTGAATACTTTTGGAAGCCACACCTTTGGCGTACAACGTTGCAGGAGTCCAGCCGTTGGCACGCAGTTGACGAGGGTTTTGGGTGGTGTCACGCTCTTGAGCGTCGATATCGAAATAAGTCATGAGGTTTAAACTTTCTTTTGTAAAAAATAAACGTGTTTCCATTTAAACTATGCTAACTCTTAAAAGATGTAGTATTTTGAAAAGATTTGCGCCTATTCTTAAGCTCTTGGTTTTTTATTGCCCGTTGGGCAATGTTGAGAGGCCGTTCCTCCCTCTCAACACTCTCCCCCCTAGGTTACTTATAGGGGCTTCGCCCCTATAGACCCCATTTTAACTCAGAGTTTTGGATCAAACGATTAATTATTCAGAATACTGTAAAGAGCAAAGAGTCGTTTAATAGAAACTAAGTAGTATTAAAGCTTAAACACGCCCATGTTTCAAGCCCACGATTAGCTTGGTTTGCTTAAACTAAAGATAGGCACATAAATGGCCAAGACGAAATAGAGCATCAACCCCGAAATAACAATCGTCATGACAGGTTGCACCAACTCTGCCAAAGTATTTAGGGTCAGTTCAATCTCTTTATCCATAAACTCGGCGGCTTTTAAAAGCATGGTATCAATCGCCCCTGTTTCTTCGCCCACAGCAAACATTTTACTAAGAAACAAGGGAAACACCTTGCTATCTTCTAAAGCACGGCTAGGCTTGCCCCCTTGCAATACAATTTTATTGGCTTCTACAATGGCCTGCTGCATTAAATAGTTACCCACCACGGCCTCCGATAATCGCAAGGCTTCTTGAATCGGTACACCCGATTTTAACAAGTTGCCTACCACCATCGCAAATCGGCTCGCATTTAAATCGCAAATCAGTTTGCCCACCACGGGTATCTTTAGTATCACGTAAGCCACCAGCTCTTTACCTTGATGCTTAGCAAAATAGCCGAAACTCCAAAGACCCAAGCCCCCCCCTATCAGCACCAGTGGCCAAAAGTTCCGAATCCCCATCGATGCCCAAATAAGGCTTTGCGTTACCAGTGGCAATTCCTTCCCCTGCTTCACCAGCACGCCCTCTAACTGCGGGATAACGAAAATAAGCATCCCGATAGCCACAAGAATCATCACCGCTAGTGTTAGTAAGGGATACAGCATTGCAGAGACCAACTTACCCGTTAAGCCAATGTAACGCCCCAGTATTTGCTCTAAGGCCGCAAAGCTTTCGGGGAGTCTCCCCGATTTTTCGCCCGCCTGCACCATGGCGATAAACAATCGGTTAAACACGCCATCACACCCAATCATGGCGGTTGTCAGTGTTTGGCCTGTTACAATACTATTACGTAAGTGCTGCACAATCGCCGCAAACGTCGGGTTCATGGTTTGCTGTTCTGAAATAAACAAGGCTACTATTAACGGCAAGCCTGCCTCTAACAGCATACTTAATTGCTGACAAAACAAATGTAAATCTTTGAGTGTGACCCGAAACAATAAGCGTTTAAGCCAACTGCGTTGCCGAGTGCTGGCCACATCTTTTAAGGCCTGTACTTGGCGTCGCTGATTCACTTGGCTTACCATTTGTACCACCAAGCCTTGGTTTCGTAGTTGTTCTCGGGCGTGGCGTAAGCTGGCGGCTTCTACCGTGCCTTCGTGTGTTTTTTTGGAACGAGGTTCCACGGCTTTGTATCTAAATACCGTCATCATTACCCACCCGATTCGCTCCACATATCAAAGCCTAGCACCCGTAGCATTTCGTCAATACTGGTATCGCCCATCAAAACCTTGCGTGTCGCATCGTTTTTTAACAGCAACATCCCCGATTGAATGGCAGCATCTTCTATTTCAACCGTGGAGGCTCGTTCATCAATCAAGGCGGCAAGGTGTCTGGTAATGGGCATCACTTCCAAAAACATGAGTCGACCTTTGTAACCTTTGTGATTACACTTGGCACAGCCCACAGCCCGATGAATGACCGTAGGTTGCTGAATCCCGAGCGTCTTCATCATCTCTGGGGTAGTGGTGACAGGTTCTTTGCAATGCGAACACAAGCGTCGTGCCAACCGCTGAGCCATGACCCCCACCAACGAGGTAGACACCAAATACGCAGGGGCTCCCATTTCAATGAGCCTTGCAATGGTTTTTGAGCAACTGTTGGTATGGAGCGTACTAAACACCAAGTGACCCGTAAGAGAAGCCTCCAAGGCCGCTTCCAACGTTTCATGATCTCGAATCTCGCCCACCATCACCACATCCGGATCTTGACGAAGTAAGGCACGTAGTGCCGAGGCAAACGTAACACCCGCCTTGGTGTTTACCTGCATTTGATTCACCCCAGGCAAGGTGTATTCTATCGGATCTTCAATGGTAGAAATATTAACACTGGCACTATTTAAGGCTCGTAACGCAGCGTAGAGCGTGGTACTTTTACCGCTCCCTGTGGGGCCAGTAATCAAAATCATGCCGTGTGGCGCCCGAATCATGCGGTTAATTTGGTCTAACACCTTGGGTTCAATACCTAAGCGATCTAAGGTGTTGGTCGTCGTATTAATTTTCAGTGAACGGATAACCACTTTTTCACCCGCAGGTAAGGGTATGGTACTAACCCGCATATCAATGGCTTGACTACCGTATTGGTGTCGCATCCGTCCATCTTGGGGTTTCCGTTTTTCAGCAATATCCATCCCCGATACCACTTTAATGCGTGAAATAATAGCGGGTGCCATTTTTAGAGGCACACTTTGGATTTCTTCTAAAATACCATCCATCCGCATACGTACCAACAACCGTTGTGGTTGCGACTCTAGGTGAATATCACTGGCTCCACGCTCAATGGCGTTAATCAGTAAGGCATTGACAAACTTAACAATCGGCGTTGAGGAGGCTGAAAACTCATTTTCCAGCTCGCTGTTAACATCCAAGGTACTTTCAAAAGCTCGGTTAGAGAGGGCATCTTTTTCAAGCAACTCTAAGGCTTCTTGCGTTGAATGTTCTTTAGCAAAAAAGCCATCCAGTAGTTCTTTCATTTCCATACTGGTGGTTAGCAAGGGTTGCACCCGATACTGTGTGATAAGCGAGATTTCATCAATCACTTTCACATAATCGGGGTGTACCATAATCACTTCTAGTAGTTGCGATTCTTCGTGCAAGCGATAAGGAATCACTTGGTTTTTACGGATAAACTCTTCGTTCAGCAGTTTTACACAATCAATTTGTAAGGTAATAGCATGGGTATTGATATAGGGTAGATTGTGCATTTCTGCTAAGCACATGCCTAACTGATACTCGTTGATCATGCCTTGGCTCACCATAATTTGACCCACAGGCACACCACTGGCTCGAGATTCGGTTAACGCATTTTTAAGTTGTTCCTGAGCAATAAAGCCACGTTCAATAAGAAGCTGGCCAATACGACGCTGTTCTTTGTGATGGTGTAACTGTTGATTATTAAGGTTTGAAAGTAACTTTTGCACCTTTGTGCTATTGGCTCGAATACCCTGTACTTCAAACGTTGCCTCGGTAATGGGTGTTAACGGGGCAGGAACAGAGTCTGAGGGGAGAGCCGCCCCTGTAGGCTCTGTTGAGGTGTCGGGCTTGGGCTGAAAAAAAGCCATCATGGAAGCTACCTTCTTAATTGAGAGAGAGAGAGAGATTTGTTACCTCTAGTCTATATGCCTTTACAGTGTGATTCATTCTCCCAAAAGAATGAGGCTCTCTGTTTAAAAGCTCCCCCGTCTATAGGAGTCTCAACACTGAGGAGGTTGTGGCTTTCTCCATTATTTAATGGAGCTTTCTTCAGTGTAGGCAAGCTTGATTCGATACACGCTTTAACTCATTTGTTTTATCAACGTAGCCATCATGCCAACAGAAAGAAGAATCCATGGATAGGTTAAGCAGTTTTCAAGAAATGCAGAGTCAAAGCGGTTTAGATCAAGCCAAGGTGCGTCGTCAACAGTTGGCCTCTTTAAAGGCGGCTCTCTTGGCCAAAGCAGAAGCCCAAGGGCTTGCCCCCACGGCTCAAACCTTTCGGCAACTATTAAGCGAAGAACTGCAACGCAGCACCAAGCCAGCCCCCCCCACCGAAGTGACGCCCACCAGCAGTACCCCTTGGCCCCCTGTTAAACGCCCCAATGTAGACCCTGTGGAACGGGGCGATACACTGGCTCCTTTTCCGTTTGCCACGAAAGCGGGTAAAACCACCGTCACCACGGCGGGTTCCTCCACTCAACGACAACAACGCCTTGCCCCAGCCGTGCAAGAAATGAGCCAACGGTATGGCTTAGATCCGCTACTGGTGCATGCCGTCATTATGCAGGAAAGTGGCTATCAGCCCAAAGCCGTCAGTGGGGCAGGGGCCTTAGGGTTCATGCAGCTTATGCCTGGCACCGCCAAAAGCCTAGGCGTTAGCGACCCCATGAACCCACTACAAAACTTAGAGGGCGGCGTCAAGTATTTAGCACAACAAGTTCAACGGTTTGGGGGCAATATTCCTATGGCCTTGGCGGCCTACAATGCTGGCCCCAATGCCGTGGCCAAATATGGCGGGATTCCGCCTTACAGCGAAACGAAAAACTATGTACGCTCTATTTTAGTGAATTACTTAAAATCAAAGTCTTACGGAGGCTAACCCCACATGATTCCTTCTTTAAGTGGCCTCGTTTCTGCCACCATGCAGCAAAAGCTTGGCCTAGGGCAACATTTATTTCATAGCCAAGCGTTGATGAACCAGCAGTTAGGCTCCTTGCCTACCTTAAGCTTAAGCCAACCAGATAAAACCAGTGCTAATACCGAGACCAAGCTTGGCTTAACAGGCTCGTTTAAACACGTGTTATTGCAAAACTTGAACCAAGTAAACAGCACGGTAACCGAACCGAATCAATTAATGGAACGTGCCATGCGGGGTGAAGCTGTCGATATCCACGATATTATGATTGCCAATACCAAAAGCGAACTCGCTGTCACCATGAGTAGTCAAATGCTCACCAAGGCCATTCAGGCCTATGATAGGCTCAATCAAATTCAGGTGTAATACCAACTCTCAGTTTAGGGGCTGTTTGCAAATAAAAAGAGTGTAATACCCATTCCAAGATTGAATAGCGTGTTCTCTCGCTTGTCGCTTTGTATTGCCCTTCAGGCAATGTATAGTATTTTAAATAATTTACGACTCTTTTCCAAAGATGTGTTGAATGGCTTCGTAGAAGGCTAGCCCTAAACGTATTCCATTGGTTACAACCCGCTTGAGCACCGCCCACCACCCCTCAATCGGGTTCAAA
>JBJTUB010000224.1:0-1168 GCA_046080465.1 Vampirovibrionales bacterium
CCTCTCTACGTTGCCCAGAGGGCAACTTAAGGCAGGGGACTAACATTGTTTGTAAACAACCTTTAGTTAACACTCTCAATAACTCTAGGGGGGAGCCTTTGAGAGGTTTTTCACAATGAGGATCTTGCGTAAGAATTGAGATGGTTCCTCCTCACTGTGGGGGCGAACGCCCCGGCCTCTCAAAGTCGTCTGAAAGACGACACAAAACGAGGGATTTAGGAATGTACGGAAAGATAGTCATTCCACTATATCGTTAAATCCTTATGTTTCCGTACAGTGTCAAAGTAATAAATCACCAAATGCTCCCCCCCCCCTCTAGAGTAGCTCAGGGGGGAGTGTATCACCAAACTGATTAACCCTGATTAACGCTGATTAACCCTGATTAACCCTGATTAACCCTTGGGGCGATAGGCGGCCTCTACCATGATGGTTTTAATGGCATCATAGGCTTCCTACCCACGCTTCTTTCATTTCTTGGCTAAACTCGCCCTCGGTTTTCAGGTGAGTTTCCATCACTTCCACCAAGGTTTCGCCCACGGCATCATAGTGAGGCTCCAAAGTGCCGTATTCCAAATGCCGAATGGCCATCTCTTCTACATAAGGCTTAAAGGTAGCAGGATGTTCGACATTGGCCACCACCCAACCCACCGCCGCCATCAGCTTGCTGGCTTGAGCTTCCATTTTACTAGGGAAGAGCGGACGAACGCTGGGGTATTTTTCAAACAAACGAGTGTAAAAGGCTTCGCCCAAGGCTTGGAGGCCTCCGTTTTCTTGCTGAGCTCGGCGAATACTTTCACGCAGGGGAACAACATTTAACGACATCATCATACGGGTGGGTCACTTTCTGAACATTCACGAGGGTTGTCACTTTTAAAAGGCTAAACATTAAAACTTTCTTAATTTAAGTATAGCAAGTGAGATAAGCTTGCTCTTTGAGATCTCTCAAGTTACAGCCATTTCATTCAAGCAAGATGAATAGGTATAAAGGAGGCAGGGCAAAAGCATGAAAACCTAAGCCCCCTATGTCATTGCGAGCGAAACGTGGCAATTCCCCACAAAGAAACGGTTAGCTCTTTGTAGGGTGCTGGTTTCAACCCACCTATTCACGTTTTTTTAGTGATTACGATTTTAGCTGGCGGGTGCCAAGCGGGGACTCTTGCACGAGAGT
>JBJTUB010000225.1:0-6019 GCA_046080465.1 Vampirovibrionales bacterium
TGCCCAACGTCGCCCCCGAGCGGTGTCAGGCAGAGTTACTCAAGCTGGTGCAGGGGGTGGCGGTGCTAGCGGGGGTGCGGGTGTTGCAGGCTTGCGGAGCCTTGCCTGTGTTGTTCCCTGCCTTAGCCACGGAGGCCGATCAACACTCGGCCTTGGCTCGTTTGCAACGCTTGGAAGCCTTGGCAACGGTGGTGCCGTGGGCTCGCCCCTTAAAACCCCTCCTCGCTTTGGCCTGCTTGCATGGTGTGGATGCCGTGGGAAACACGGACTCCACAAAAGCCCTTGAAGCTCACTTGCACCAAGCGGCCTACCCGAACAGTGTCATCAAGCCGTTGATAACGCTCGCCTCACTGAACAGGGGGGCGGTGTTGCCTTCCTTGGCCTCGCTACCTTGGCTTCTGCAAGGCACAGTTCCCGAGGCTATCCACCTAAACGAAAAAGAAGCGTGGGTTCGTTTTGCCTTGGCACACCGAACCCGAGGCGGTGAGAAAACGGGTGATGCCTCGGTCTCCTCCCTCTATCAGTCTGTGTTGGTGTGGGTGGCGTGGCAAGCGTTGCTGGAGTTGCTAGAGTTGCCAGAATCGAACGAAGCTATTGACACCACTCGCCTAGAGGGCTTACACGCCTTGCCTCCGTGGTTGGCATCCTTACCCACTCAGCCCTTGTTGCGTGGCCACGAGGTCGTGGCGTGTGTCAACCGTCCCGCAGGGGCGTGGGTGGCCGTCTGTTTGCAGGAGCTATGGGTTCAGCAGGCTTTGGGCAAGGTTCGCACGGTAGCAGAGGCTCAACAGCACGTGTGCGACTGGATTCAAATTCAGCCTTAAGAAAACGTTGCGGGGGCTAGGGTTTTCGTATTTTTTCGGTATACTAAGAGTTGAGTTAGACATGTTAATATAGTCGTTTGAATAATTTCCCGTCCACTGTTTATACTTTGTCGCTACGCCCCCTTTGTTCAGTCATGTAGTTCTGTCTACATTCCTTCACAAACGTGGCTAAGCTCCTCGTCTAACCTACTGTTCGGAAAACTCTTTAAACGACTATAATGTGCAAGAGAAGGAATCGCAAAACATGAGTTTACAGAATCGTTTTCAAAAAGCCTCGGTGTTTGGGGTGTTGTCGTTGTTGTTGCTAGGCCAAACCCTCGCTTGGGTAGCCTTGTCTTTAGAAGCCGATGCTGCTCGCCGTTCGGGTGGGTTTAGTAGTCGTAGTTACAGTCGGCCTAGCTCGTTTTCTTCTAGTCGTTCTAGCTCGTCACCGTCTCGGTTTCGGGTGCTTAGCCCCACTCAAAGCCAGCAACGCTTTGCCACGACTCCCAAAAGCAACGTTGTTCCTATGAATCGCCCAAACACCAACGTGAACGATCCCAATCGTGATGTGCCGATGGCCAACCGCACGCAACCCACGGCCACGCCTCAAGGCGGTTCGGGGATGAGTAACTTTGTCGGTACGGCTGTTTCCGCTGCGGTGGGTAGTGCCGTCGGTACAGGGATTGCTAATAGCATGACGAACCATGGTAACAATAACGGCAACAACAATGCTAACGGTGGTACTGGTGCCGTGGCTCCACCTGCCGAAGGCATGGATGCCAATGCCAACATGGCTGAGCCTAACACGACTGCTCCTGCTCAACCCGTAACGCCTCCGCCTGCTCCTCAAGATCCGATGGCGGGGATGGTCTCGTTTTTTTGGAACGTGCTAACCATCGGGTTTCAGTTGGTGCTGATTGTCTTGCTGGGTTCCTTGGGCTTAAAGTTTTTTAAGAAGATAAACGCCCCTAAACAGCCGTAATGATAGTTGAAGCCCTTTGCTCATGCCCCCTACCTCATACGCTCCTACTTCTTATCTAACGCCGTGGCAACGCCTGTATTACACGGTGCTAGGGCAGTTGCAAAGCATGGAACTCGCCTTGGTGCTGATGGTGACACTCGCCTTGGCCAGCATGTTGGGTACCTTTATTCCGCAACAAGGCGTGGCGACAGCGATGCAAATGCAACGCTTTGCGGGCGATGCCTATCCGTGGCTCAAGGCGTTAGGGTGGTTTGATGTGTTTGGCTCGCCGTGGTTTTTAACCTTGGGCGTGTGGTTTTTTATCTGCTTGGTGTGTGGTAGTTGGCGATGGCTACGCCCTGCCGTGCGACAAGTGTTTGACGCTAGCTTTATGAGTCTCTCGCATGCACGGTGTCACAGTCAATCGTGCGTGTTACCCAACCTTGCCAGTGCGGTGTGGGTGAATCGCTTACAGCAACAAGGCTTTCGAGTCAAACTGCACCCCAACGGCCATGCCCTCTATGCCGATAAAGGTCGTTGGCATCGGCTGGGTTCTAGCGTGGTGCATACGGGCTTGGTGCTACTGTTGCTTGCCTGTGGCTACGGAGCCTTGGTGGGCTTTACGGCTCAACAGGTGAGTGTGCCTTCGCAAACCTTTGTTGTCAATGAGGCCAGCTTGCTCAAAACCAACCTACCCGTGCAAGGCGGATGGGCGGGGCAATTGCCGAGTTACCGCATTACCGTGGATGACTTTAAGGTGGATTATTACGCCTCGCACCCCACGCAACCCCAGCAGTTTACCAGCCAGCTTACGGTCAAGGATCCGCAAACAGGCACCGTTCAGCAGGGGAGCGTGTCGGTCAATCATCCGTTGGTGTTCAAGGGGAGTCAAGGCGAACTCACTGTGTATCAGGCCACCTACAGCGTAACGGATAGCCTCCGTTTAAAAGTTGGCCAGCAGATGCAAACCATCGATGCCAGTACGGCCTTTTTGAATCGGCGGGTGGGGGTGCTGACCCTCGCTAACAATCGCACGTTTTGGGTGATTCCCTTTACTCGGCTGAAAGATAGCGTGCATAGCGATCAAGTGCATCTACTGCCCGTGCAGGCCAACGTATCGGGGAAGCCAGCTCGCCCGAAGCCGATTATTTTAACCGAGGCTCATCCCACGGCTACCGTGGCAGGCGTGCCGATTGCGTTTTTAGGTCCCGTGGTAGCCACAGGGTTACAGCTGAAGCACGCCCCCGAAGTGCCGTGGCTGTATACCGCCTTTGCCCTGATTGTCTTGGGGGCGTTGTGGAGTCTGCCTGCTCATTGGCGACTGTGGTTGTGTTATGATGCGGATGCCCAACAGTGGATAGGCGTGACCAAAGCCCACAAGCAAGCCGCCGCTTTACGCCGTGTGTTACCAACCATTGCGGGGCAACAGAAGCCAGCCTAACATGATACCCTTAAACGAATGGATGCTCACCGCATCGCAAGCAACCCTTTTATCGCAAGCTGTGGCCTATGGTGTGGCCTGCCTGTTGTTGGCCTTGGCCGTGTGCATGGCCCTTCCCGCATGGCGAACCCTGCCGTGGCTGGGCACCGTCACTCGGTGGAGCTATGCAGGCATCACCCTCGCCTTGGTGGGCGTGTTTGTGGTGCGTAGCCTTGCCGCAGAGTTTTTCGCCTTGACCAACATGTATGAATCGATTTTGGCCGTGGTGTGTGGCCTCACCGCCTCTACGTGGGTGACGCTTCAAGCCCGCCCTAGAGAGGACGTTGGCCTAAACAAGGCATGGATACCCGTACTCTTGGGGGGGCAGGGGTTGATGTTGGCCTTGTTGGCCTTGGCCTTGTTTCGGTTAGATGCCAGCTTGCAACCGCTGATGCCTTCCTTAGTGAGTTATTGGCGAGCGATACACGTACCGCTGATTATGTTTAGCTATTCGCTCATGTTTTCGGCCAGTATTGCGGGGGTGTGTCAGTTGTGTTTGCCCGCCAAGCACGAGCATCAGGCGGTGTTGGCACAGTGGGCGTTACGGCATGTGCAGTTTGCCTTC
Source organism: Vampirovibrionales bacterium (assembly GCA_046080465.1). GTDB lineage: Bacteria > Cyanobacteriota > Vampirovibrionia > Vampirovibrionales > JAJTHC01 > JBJTUB01. Next base: position 3,813 of record JBJTUB010000225.1, read on the forward strand.
CCTACCTTGGCCGTGGGCGTTATTTTAGGGGCGATTTGGGCGAACGAAGCCTGGGGAACCTACTGGAACTGGGATCCGAAAGAGAACATGGCCTTGGCCACCTTGCTACTGTATGCGGGGTATTGGCATTTAAGCCTGAATGAAGCGTGGTCGTTACGGGCGTTGGCGTGGTTGCTGGTGGGGGGCTTGCTGATGTTGTTGCTGACCTATTTTGGCGTGAATCTGTTAGGAGTCGGCCTACACAGCTACGGCAAGTTTTAAGCCCTTCGGCGGGCATTCGGCCCATTCGGGCATGCAATGAAAGCACCGAACGTTGGTTTCGTAAAACAGAGAGCAGATATTGCGTTCCTGTAGGCGTTGAAGTGGTCTGCCCCCTCTCCCTTAGGGAGAGGGCTGGGGTGAGGGAAGCCGTTCGGCTTGTGCGATGAGGCCCCGAACGTTGGTTGCGTAAAACAGAGAGTAGATGTTGCGTTCCTGTGATAGTAGGGGCGGGTTTTATACCCGCCCGTTGACTTTCTTGCGTTTCTGCCCCCTCTCCCTGTTTAATGTATGCGGTAGATGGCTGGGGTAAAGGAGGGCTTCCGCTATTTGCAAAGGCTTAATCTGGCGAATCTTTGCCGATGAGGCGTTTGAAGGTCTCGAAATCGGCCTCGGCTCCTTGGGTATCGCCTAGCTTACCCTTGGCAACCCCTCGGTTGTTGTAAGCAAGGGCATTTTTAGGATCCAGTTTAATGGCTGTATCGAAATCTTGAATAGCTTCGGTGTAGTGGCATAGCTCAGCTTTGGCAATTCCTCGGTTGTTGTAAGCAAGGACATTTTTAGTATCCAGTTTAATGGCTATGTCGTAATCTTGAATGGCCTCGGCGTATTGGTCTAGCTCATATTTAGCATATCCTCGGTTGGTGTAGGCAGCTGTATATTTTGGATCGAGTTTGATGGCTGTATCGAAATCTTGAATGGCTTCTTGGGTATTGCCTTGCTCATGTTTAGCATTCCCTCGGTACAAGTAGATACTGGATGCAATCTTATCTAACTCTGTTGTTTTATTTGGAACATCTTTATAACGCTTCAAGGCTGTATCGGCCTCTTGAATAGCCTGTGTCAAATTTTTAATCAACATGTCCAGTAAAATTAAATCTTTTTGTGTGGTTAACTCATCTACATACGTACCAACAGTCTTATCCCAATACAACAAGCTGTTTAATAAGCGTCGGGTTTTTTCAATATTTTGTCCTGTAATCGATTGTTGATGGGTAAAAGCATGCCTATAAGGTTCTAAATAAGAACGGCGAGTTTCTGCAAACACATGGTAGATCATCTCATACACGGGTTTATCGGTACCGTTTGTGTAACCATCTAACGTGTGTAGCACATGTAGCGTTACTTCTACAATATCGGGGGTAATCAAGCTCGTAAATAAAGCGGTATCAGCTTTTTCGGTTTGGTATAAGCGTTCGGCATGATGCAAGGCCGTCATTAAGCGGTAGCGGTGTTTGGCGGTTTCGGGTTTGGCACGAAGCTCATCGATCAACCTTGTGTCTTTAGCACCATCAGGCATATAAATGCTAGGGGAATAGTTTAAAAAATAAGCAATCGCCTCGTAAAGTTCGTTTTGGCTAAACACCTCCATAAGCACCTTGGCTTGCTCCATACGAGCCGTCCGCTCTGAAGATTCCCATTGAAGTTTTGTCGCTTGTTGCTGTGCTTGAAGGGTTTGGTTTAATACTACCAGCGTCCAAATATAAACAACAAGCGTTAAAAAGCTAACCACTAAGGTTAGCCATTCAAACCCTCTCGCTGGAGGATTATCTGCGATTAACTTTTGAATCAGCAGTGCAATCAAAACTAAAAATGAAGGTAAAACCACAAAAGAACCGATGACAGGCATGCTGGTTTTATTTTGTTTTATTAACCATGTTTGCCAAGCGGGAATCATCCATCAAGCATCCTTCTTTTTGCGTTTATACCTAGGTGTAGTGTGCAACAAACACAGAAGAGAGACAAGCCTGTTTTAGTAAACAACAGGGTAAAGCTCCTTCGGCTTGTGCCATCAAGCACCGAACGCTAGCCTCGTCAAACGGCACGTTGGTGTTGTGTTCCTGCCCCCTCTCCCTGTTTAATACCAATTTCATAAATAAAGGGCGTCTGCCGCTTTCGTTGTCGCTACGATTCTCGATGAGCTTATGTACCTCTATGGTCACCGCACT
>JBJTUB010000226.1:0-2547 GCA_046080465.1 Vampirovibrionales bacterium
GCCTATAGTGGCTTGTTAATTGTGGCCGCTTGGGCGATGCAACGTTACAAAACCGTACTACAACGCTGGTTTGGCAGAACAGAAGACTAATATAGGAGACTAACACATGATGACAACCTCGCCTCTTTCACACACAGTCAGCCTACCGCCGACGATTGCTCAACTGCCCAGCTTGGTTGGGCAAACGGTCAAGCTCCAAGGCTGGCTATACAAAAAGCGTTCGAGTGGGAAGCTACTGTTTTTACAGCTGCGTGATGGCACAGGCCGAGTACAGGCCGTGGCCTACAAACCCGATCTCCCCGAGGAACTCTTCACCCTGCTCGATAAACACACCACGCAGGAATGTAGCTTGTGGGTAGAAGGTGTGGTGAAAGAAGATACTCGCTCTAGTTTGGGCGTGGAATTGAGCATCACCCACGGCGGACTCATTGCCCCCAGTGTGGAGTATCCCATTACCCCCAAAGAACACGGCGTGGCCTTTTTAATGGATCGCCGCCACTTGTGGCTCCGTTCTAGCAAGCAAACCGCCCTCTTGCGGATTCGTGCCACGGTAATGCAAGCTTGCCGTAACTACCTGAATGGCTTAGGCTTTACGGCAGTGGATGCCCCCATGTTTACGCCCAACAGTTGCGAAGGCACCTCGACGCTGTTTGAAGTCGATTACTTTGACGACACCGCCTTTTTAAGCCAAAGCGGACAACTGTACATGGAAGCCGCCGCCATGGCCTTAGGCCGAGTGTACTGCTTAGGTCCCGTGTTTCGTGCCGAGAAAAGCAAAACCCGCCGTCACCTCACCGAGTTTTGGATGCTAGAACCCGAGGCTGCTTTTGTAGAACACGAGCAGAACATGGCCTTGGCCGAAGGGTTGATTCGTTGCATTATTCACACCGTGTTAGAAAAACACCGTGATGAGCTAGCTACCCTAGAACGAGATACCGCCAAACTGGAAGCCGTCTTAACGCCTGAACCCTTCCCCCGCATGAGCTATGATGAGGCCATTGCCACGCTCCATAAAGCGGGCCGAACCGATGTGCAGTGGGGCGACGATTTAGGGGGCGATGAAGAAACCCTCATTTCCAGTGTGTACGACAAGCCCGTCATTGTGGAACGTTATCCCATTAGCTTGAAGCCGTTTTACATGAAGCGTTGCCCCCACACAGGCCAGCACGTGTTGAACATGGATATCTTGGCTCCTGAAGGCTACGGCGAAATTATCGGCGGTAGCCAGCGGGAAGATGACCTTGAGGCACTCGAGGCTCGCTTGGCCGAACACGGCCTTGATGCCGATACCTTTGGTTGGTACACCGATTGTCGCCGTTATGGCAGTGTGCCACACAGCGGGTTTGGCTTGGGCATTGAACGCATGGTGGCGTGGGTGTCAGGCGTGCCTCATGTGCGGGAGTGCATCCCCTTTCCTCGCCTGATGGAACGCCTCCGCCCTTAATGGGGCATTCGAAGCCATTCGGCTTGTGCAATGAAAGCCATTCGGCTTGTGCGATGAGGGGTTGAGTATTGGTTGCGTCAGACGGCGAGTAGGTACTTTGTTCCTATGGATGTTCCCTCCCCTTTTGCAGAGATTTTTATAGAACCTGTTACTCCCTCTCCCTTATGGAGAGGGCTGGGGTGAGGGATTTCACCAACCTAGGTATAGTCTACATTTCCCTCATCCTAACCTTCTCCCTAAGGGAGAAGAAACAGAGCAGTCTAGGCTTTTGCAGAGCTTTCTATAGAGCATAACACAGGTTGGCCAGCTTGGGATAGTTGGTGGGTTATGCTGACGGGATAAGCTTTAATAACACCTGTTGGGTGTGCTGGTGTACCTCGTTAAGAGGCAACGAGGCATCTAAACAATGAAAACGCTCAGGCTCGGCACGTGCCAATTGCAAGAATCCCTCTCGCACCTGACGATGAAACGTCAAGCCCTCTTTCTCCATACGGTCTTGTGGGGTGTGACCATCCCGCAAGGCTCGACGCTCGGCCAGCACCTCGACGGGGGCATCGTATAACAACGTGGCGTGCGGCCAAACCTCTCCACACACCAGCTTGTTTAGCATCGCAATCGTTTCAAAGGGAAGACCACGTGCCACGCCCTGATACGCCACCGAGGAATCAATAAAACGATCGCACAACACAATGGCTCCTGCCTCTAAGTGCGGTCGCACGAGCTCTGCCACATGCTGAGCCCGATCGGCCATGTACAGTAAGAGTTCCGTCATGCTGTTCATCGGGGCTTCATCACTGGGGCGAGGCGTTAAAATTAACTGACGAATCGCCTGCCCTAGGGGCGTGCCACCAGGGTTACGAGTCGCCACAATGGTTCGTTCTGGAAAACGTTGCTGTAGCCATGTGACTGCTTGTTGCCATTGGGTTGTTTTGCCGCTGCCATCGCACCCTTCAAAGGTAATGAATCGCCCACGAAAAGAAGGCACAGAAGAAGGAGGCAACGAAGAGAGAGGGGGAAGTGTCATGGGGAAGGAGGTCTCTTTACACATTAAAAGATGGAGCGTGCGGAAAAAGGTTTGATGCGGTCGCTAACTTCGTTGCTTT
>JBJTUB010000227.1:0-19583 GCA_046080465.1 Vampirovibrionales bacterium
ATACCGCCCGCACACCGCACAATCAGTCGCCCGAATCAACAGATTCGTTTAGCTGCCGACTTGCCAGCCACGGTGCATCGCCTTCGAGCACTCTGACTTTTAGGGTCTCCTGATCTTTAAAAGCCAGCGAGCCTCCCTCACCCCAGCCCTCTCCCACAGGGAGAGGGGGCAGGAACGCCAGAAAGTGAACGGACGGATGCAATCCGCCCCTACAAGGAATGTTCACCGAAACGCAACATCCACTCGCCGTTTTACGAGACCAGCGTTCGGTGCCTCATTGCGGGGGCGAATGCCCTAGCCAGCGTTGATGAGGCCGAGAGCCTCGGTGTTGGCCTGTTGCAAGGCCTCGTTTAATGCGGGGTAGTGTTCCAACCACTGAGGCTCATTAATAACGGCCAAGGCGGTGTGCCGTGCTTGCACCAGTAGCTCTTGATCATTCAGAATATCGGCCAAGCAAAGTTCGGGCAGGCCACTTTGACGAGTGCCAAGATAATCCCCTGGGCCACGTAACTGAAGATCATGTTCGGCAATGATGAACCCGTTGGTGGTTTCTTCCATTACTCGTAGGCGTTGCATCACCTCTTCACTGCGTTTGCCTATAATTAAAAAGCAATAACTTTGATGCGACCCCCGCCCCACTCGGCCACGCAACTGGTGCAACTGTGCCAAGCCAAAACGTTCGGCATTTTCAATCACCATGACGGTACTGTTCGGCACATCCACCCCTACTTCTACCACGGTGGTGGCTACTAAAATATCTAACTCACCCTTGGCAAACTGACTCATGACGGACTCTTTTTCATCGGGTTTGAGCTTGCCGTGCAACAAACCTAAGCGTCGATACGGAAACACCTCGGCTTGCAGACGCTCCATTTCGGTGGTGGCGGCTCGGGCAGCCAGTGTTTCGCTTTCATCCACCAAGGGAAAGACAATGTAAGCCTGACGACCATGCAACAACTGTTCTTCAATCAGGCGGTAGGCCTCTCGACGCTCAGAGTTGCCCATCAATTTGGTGACAATGGGGCTACGCCCAGGGGGAAGTTCATCCAACACGCTAACATCTAAATCGCCATGCACGGTTAAGGCCAAGGTTCGGGGAATGGGGGTGGCCGTCATGGAGAGGAGTTCGGGTTGAATGCCTTTTTGCCGAAGCCCCATGCGTTGCTTCACCCCAAAACGGTGTTGTTCATCTACCACAACCACGCCTAAATTATGAAATTCAATGCCTTCTTGAATGAGGGCGTGCGTACCAATGGCAATATGCGTTTGACCGTTGGCTAGGCTAGCGTAGGCTTCTCGGCGAGCTTTGGCTCCTAGCTTGCCCACCAACAGGCTAACCTTCAGCCCAAAGGGGGTGAGCCATTCCACAAACTTGCGGTAGTGCTGTTCGGCTAAAATCTCGGTGGGTGCCATTAATGCCCCTTGATAACCGTTATCTAGCCCCATTAACAGCGTTAAGGCCGCCACAATGGTTTTACCGCTTCCTACGTCGCCGTGAAGCAGGCGGTTCATGGGTTCGGGGCTGGCCATATCGGCTACAATTTCTTGAAACGCCCGATGTTGGGCGTTGGTAAGCTGAAAGGGCAGGGTGGCTAAAAACTGCTCTAAAAAGCCGTGATGCTGCCGTTGCAAGCAGAGGCCTTGGCTTTGTTGTTTGTATTGCTTGCGTAAGAGGCCAAGGCGTAACTGCATGAAGAACAGTTCATCAAACGCCAAGCGTCGTCGTCCTGCTTCGGCTTCGGCCAAGGTTTGCGGAAAATGCAGGGCGTGGAAGGCCTCTTTTAGGGGCAGTAGGTGCTGAGCCCTACGGAAGGGGTCGGGTAGGGCATCTATAAGTTTCGCTTCAAACTCGGTGAGGGCTTGCCATAGGCACTTGCGAACCGTCTTTAAATGCAGCCCTTCTTTTAGCGGATAAATAGGCACCAAGGGACTCGTTGGATAAGGGAGTCCGCCCGCTGTGGTGCTGGCTTCATCTTCGTAACTTAGGGGCTGAATGTCGGCTTTATCGAGCTGGGGGCAACGGTTGAACTCATCCCACTTAACCTTGCCACTGATAAGAACCTCGGTGCCGACGGGCAGACGGTTTTTAAACTGGTGCATGATGCCCGATTGCTTTTTGCCGAAAAACCATTGTGCCGACAATTTTCCGCTTTTATCGCTGACTATCAACCGTAGCACGGTTAAGTTGCGGTTGGGAAGCTCGTGGAGTTGAACACGTTGCACCCAGCCAATGACGCTTACATACTGGCCTTCGAGGAGCTGATTAAAGGCTTGATGGTTTTTGTAATCTAAGTAATGGCGGGGGGCATGGTACAACAACTGCTTGACGGTATGAATATTTAGCCCCGCTAATAAGCCCACCAAACGAGGCCCCACCCCTTTAATGGTGCTAACTTCCAGTTGGTGCAAGGGCAGGTTGCTTCCTTGTTTTTTGTTTAACAGTTGGCGTTGCAGGGTGGCCAAGGCCTGTTGCTCTTTACTGGGTATGAGACCTTGCAGGGTGGTCTCTAAGGCTTCAATGGCGGCGTAACGACTCGCCATATCCATGATGCTGTAGCGTTGAAATCGCAGACGTAACTGCGTCAAGCGGTCATCGGCATCCAGCACATAGCGGGTAAGTTCTCGGAGGCTTTGCTGAATGTAGGTAGAAAAGTGTTGTTGTCGGCCTCGCACGTCAATGAGTTGGTGTTTACGCTCTAAAGCGATGGCCTGAGCCATTTCTTTCAGTTTAAGTTGTGCTTCTTCTTGAAGTGCCATAGGGGTGGGGTGCTGTAGGAAAACTAACGACGAAATAATAGCTAGTGTACACAAAGTAGACTACTCATGCAACGCTTTATACCGAGCTGTGTCGTACAACGTGGCGACAACCTTGGCCAACTTGTTCACAATCAACTATACTAAAAAGGTACTCTGCTTATTACATTATTACACCTTATATAAATGCAAGTGAATGCGTTTTAAATGACTGCCCCCTTTAATCCGAAGTTTTCCTCCAACCCCTCGCTTACTGAATCTCGCCCCTCCCCTGTGGGTGACGAGGCCACTTTAGCGTCGCCCAATGAACCCGAAGCTCTAGGGAGTCTGCACCTTTTAGGTAAATCCTCAGGGCGAGGTCATGCCTTGCTCACCCCCTTGCAACACTTGGTAGCCAAAGATGGCTGGTTGGCGTGGTTTCAAGTATTAATGGATATGCCCAGTGCCTACCGATGGCTTGGTGGAGGCATTAGCTTACTGACCCTTGGGTTGGCGGGCGTGGTGATTTTAATCAGCAATCAGTATCAAGAAAATATGGCCAAAAATTACGATCAACTGGGGCAGTTACTGGCCTCGGTGGTGGCCTTGCCCGCCCAGCAGGTATTGCAAAACCCGAAGGATGCACAGGCACGGCATTACTTAATTACGACGGCCAAGCACCTAACGACGCAAGCTAACGATGTGGCCAGCATTGAGCTATTTGAGCTAGGTGGCAAGCGGGTATTTGATTATTACAGTGGTGGATTGCGTTTAAGCCAAGCCCAGCAGTTAACCGATTACACCTTGGCGTTGCGTCATCCTAGTACGAAGGCTCCTTTGGGCGAACTGCATTTAAAACTTACAGGCGATACCTTGCAAGGCCTAATTGCTTCTACCAAGCCCGTGATTATTACGCCCTTTGTGTTTTGCTTTTTGTTGGCGGTTATTTTTAGCTCGTTTATTAGCTTTATATGGTCGCGGCATTTAATTGTGCTGGTGCAGGGGGTTAAACAGTTGGCCGAAGGCAACTTTGGTGTGCGTATTCATACCCAAGCCTTATGGGGGCAGGTGTTGCAACTAGCCGAAGTGTTTAACATGATGGCCGCCCGCCTACAGGTATACGAAGATAAAAACATTGATGCCCTAACGCTGGAGCGTAACCGCTTGGAGGCCATTGTACTTTCCATTGCGGATGGGGTGCTGGTGTGTAACGATCAGTACCGTGTGGTGTTGGTGAATGATACAGCGGCCACCCTATTGGCTTTAAGCGACAAAGAGGCCCTCTGTGGGCTACAGCTTAACGATTATTTAAACGATGAAGGCGACTGTTGTTTCGCACCCTTGCTAGAAGCCTACACCGCCCATCAACAAGATGCCAGCTACATGGCCAAGCATCAGCCCTTGGGGGCGAACCTTGCCCTTGGGCAGGCGGTGCAAACCACCGAACTTTCGTTGCATGGTAGGCAGTTGCGGGTGCAACTTTCGCCTGTGTTTAACCAACGCAAACGCCACTTGGGAACCGTCTTAACGTTGCACGATATTACCAAAGAGAAAGAGGTCGATCAGCTAAAGAGCCAGTTTATTTCTAACGTTAGCCATGAGTTGCGTACCCCTGTCACGAGTATTAAAAGCTACATGGATACCCTGCATCACCACGGCAACCTGTTGGATGAAGCGACTCGGCAAGAGTTTATGCAAACCTTGCACGATGAAATTGATCGCTTGATGCGGTTGGTAAACGATATTTTAGATTTTTCTCGGTTAAGCGAAGGCGAGCGTCCGCTCGATATGATGGCCGAATCGTTGGCTCCGATGGTGAACATGGTGTTGCGTTCCATGCACGTTTTGATGGAGCAAAAGCAACTCACGCTTTCTACGGCCCTAGAGAGCAACTTGCCCATGGTGTGGATTCATCCTGATACGATTGAGCGGGTACTGCGTAACTTAATTTCAAACGCTGTGAAGTATACCCCTGAAGGCGGGCATATTAAAGTGGCGTTGGAATATGTACGAGCCACCACGCCCCAAGGGCAGGCGTGCATAGAGTTACGAGTAGAAGATACGGGCATTGGCATTGCCCCCGAGCATTTAGAGCGTTTGTTTGATCGGTTTTATCGGGTAGAGAAAAAAGTACACACGATTAAAGGGACGGGCTTAGGCCTGCACTTGGTAAAAGTAGCCATTGAAAAACACCATGAAGGCCACGTGTTTGTCCGCTCGAAGGAGGGGGACGGTTCTACGTTTGGCTTCCGTTTACCTGTGCATGATACAACGCAATCGCCCACGCCGTGACCCCCTTCGGCTTACATGATGAGGGATGACACGTTGCTTGAAGGCCCGAATGGGCTTTTGCAGAGGTTTCTATACATTAAATAATGGATGTTTAACAATAGGAGTTGCAACTATGCTGTACACTAATTAATAGAATCCTTTAAACCCTTATCGAAAGAACTTGCTCCTCCTTCCCTATGCTCATTCATCCTAACCACAAACGAACGTCGTCTCCTTTGGCTTGGCCCTACCCTCACCAGCAGGATGCTTTAAGCACAGAGGGTGCTATGGCTATGGATGCCGCTGCCTCTCACACGCCGCCTTCCTCTTGGCAACAAACGTTTTATACCAAAGCCTTGCAAGCCATGCACCTGTTGGCCAAGCACTTAACTCAACACGCCCAAGCGTATTGGGATGTGCAAGGCCACTTTAAGGTGTTGCAAGTACGAAGCACCCCCATGACGAGTTGGGGGCAACACCACTGGCTACAAGAGCAACACGCCCTCTCCTTCCCGAATCCGTTGCTACGCCACGGCCAAGCCCAGCCCTTGCTAAGCACCTTGCACACCTCCATGAATCTGCCTTTGGCCATGCAGTGTTGCCAACAGGGGCTAGGCGCCACCGACCGTCCGTGGGGGAGTCTTTCCGCTTTTGAAGAATACGCCTTACGCTGTTACTTGAAAGAAGTGACACACGCCATTGCCGAGGCACTGCCCAGCCACGCCAACGAGGTGTTTCTCTGCCCTGAACTAGCCACCCCTGCCCCCCTGTTTGTGTGCTTAGGGTGGCATCCCTCAGAAGCGACAAGAAGCGAGCGAGGCGAGACCTCTGAGTTTCAATCGTTAATTTTTCATAGCCAACTGCCACTCTACTGTTTTTTAAGTCACGAAGATAGACAAGCCCTAGCCCCTTCGTCTACGTCAACGCCCGCTCCCGTCTGGACACCCAACGATTGGCATCACCTATTAACCTTAACACCTGCCAGCATTGGCCCCAGCGTTTGTTTAAGGGTCGGTACGTGCCAGCTACGTATGCAGGAGCTAGATCAACTGGAGGTAGGCGATTTATTGGTAATGGAAGCTAGCCAGCTGAACCAGCTATGGCTGATTCATGCCAACTTACCCCAGCCGATACCGTTTTCCATTGTGGCTGATTGGAGCCTGCTTGCCCAGCATCCGCCCTTGGCCTTAACCCCAGCGTTTACCGATTATGTACAGGAGGCACCTCTCATGAATAGGTCGCAGGTCCCCGCTCTTTCTACTCAGGCCAACCCAGCCTTACACCACCTTTGGAACGATTTAACCGTGGATGTGCAAGTGGAGTTTGAGGCGGTTAAAATACCCCTGAGTCAATTAAAGCATCTTTCCGCAGGCGAAGTGGTGCAGGTGGGGCATTTGCTAAACAATACCGTCCATATAAAGGTAAATAATAATGTCATTGCTCATGGGGAACTCGTTGTTGTGGGCGAACAGTACGGGGTACTGTTAACGGCCTTGCCCCATGCCGAAGCTCACGTTGCAACCGCCCCTGTGCCTGAACTACCGCATCACGCCTATCAGCCTGCTTCCTCTGCCACCCACGGTTCAACGTCCTTGCAGGCAGGGGTTGTTTCGCCTACCTTGCCCCTCGAACATCAGGAACACCCCGCCCACACAGAGGAACCGCATGAGGCTACCCAAGAAACTTACAATGAGACGGACTATGGCACAGGCTATGCCGCATCGCCTCCCTCGCCAGAGTTTCACCCTGCCCTACTAGAAATGGCCGAGCAGTATGGCCTTGATTTAACCATGGTGCATGATGCCGCCCACGAGCAAGGCATTACCCCCAACGAGGCACTCCGCCAGTTGCTTGAACAAAACAGCCTGCTTGACCCCGATACCGACTACTCCTTGGCTATTGAAGACACCGATGCCATGATGAGCGAAGTCGATCAATTCCTCAATCCCGACGACTACTAGGGCATTCGCCCCCGCGATGAAGCCCATTCGGGCGTGTAATGAGGGGGTGAACGTTCGGTGTCTCATTGCGGGGGCGAACGCCCCGGCCTCTCTACGTTGCCCAAAGGGCAACTTACCACCAAGCTGAGACGTTTCGACTATATTGCAAACAACAACCCAAAAGCCCAAGGAAGAGGCGTTTCCTTGGGCTTGAATGAAGACTAAACGAAGAACCCTACATGGCCGAGAAAAAATCGGCGGGGTGACGCTGATACGGCACAAAGCGATTATCGTAAAACGTATTTGGGCCGAGCTGCACAATGCCAGGTTGCAACAATATAGGCGGATGTTGATGACCCGCAAAGTTACCATAACCAAAGCCACCGTAGCTGCCTGTGTGAACATGCACTTCTTGGTTAACCCGAGTGGCATTGGTGTTGTACGTGGTAGCCAACGAAGGAATGAGGGTACTGAAGGCAATTAGTAAACTAATACCTAAACTGAACATGCTTAAGTGGGTGATGCGAAACTGAATCATGGGTGTGTGTTGCTTTCTACTTATTTTATATTTTATATAACCAGCCAACATACCAGTCTCCGTGTGAGGGATGGATTTATTGGTTGTGTCTAAATAAAAACAAGTAGCACCCAAAATGTGCCTTTAAAATAAAAACAGCCTAAGGATAAGGGGGGCTACGATGATTCGTTCTCGTCTCGCTCAATCGCCTCTAAACGAGCCACCCAATCGGTGGCTACTGCCTGACACCCACACCCACTATGATGCACATGATCCGCTTGACGATGCTTGGCATAGTAACGACCATCGTTGCCCCGTTGCACTCGCATAAGAATGGAGCGAATATCGGCCATAAACCGTCGTTCGCTCATGCTATGGCACTTAGGACAAAACACGAGGTGTTGAGCTTCCGCCATCGGCTTGTCTATCTCAAACTCGTGTAAGCAACTCAAATTCGTACAACGGTAACTGTAGGTGGCCATGGTGGATACTCCTTTTTATTGAAACCTTGTTGCATTTATAATAGCAAATCTGCGTTAAAAGAGGCAAGTTGTTGAACTGATGACCTAAACTCGAAATAAAACGTTGCCCCTAGCGTATCTTTCATACATAATAAATGGAAGTTTTATTTTTTAGAAGCCGTTTCCCATGAGGTTACGAAAAACGTTTGAGATACGTTGGTAACAAGACGTTGAGAATCGAGAATTGAGGCAGGTGCGTTCATGTACCAACAGCCATTCGATATCGAAGCGATACCGTTAGCAACCGCATCCAACGTTTGTTTGTACGCACCTAGTGATAGTGGATGTTTTTTAGCCGTATGTCATCATCTTTTTCTACCTCCTCTACTGAATCTGAGAACCTTCGTGACGCTCCTGAGTCTACGTCCACGTTTGAAACGGCCACCGCCGCCTCTAAGTCGTCTTATACAGCTCAATTACCTTCTTTCGTTTCACATACGAAGGATAATCACACCCTACCCAGCGTGAATGATGTGAAAAAACAACAAAAACCCTCTCAAAAACCCTCCATTTTAACCCTCTCCTTACGGTTGCTGGTGTCAATTTTAGGAAGCCTTGTGGCGTTGTGGGCTTGTGCTTGGGGGTTAAAAAGCCTGTTGCCTAGCCATATTCGCTCGCAGTTAGGCCCCCTGAACACAATTACCAGTAGTGTGCCAGCACAAACCATTCTTCTAATGGGGGTGGATGTCAATCACCCGAATGCGACCGACCCTTATGAAGGGGCCAGAAGCGATACCATGATGCTGATTCGTTTACTGCCAGAAAACGATACCGTAAGCGTCATTAACCTGCCTCGTGATTCTAAAGTGTATTTAGATGAGACGCAAACCGATATCGGCAAACTGAACTCGGCTCATGCTTTGGGTGGCCCTACAAGAACCGTGGCCGTTCTAGAGAAAACCTTGGGTTTGACGATTGATCGCTATGTGGCCATTGATTTACGTGGCGTGCGTGATGTGGTGGATGCCCTTGGTGGGGTGGATGTGTACATTGAACGCCCTATGCGTTATCACGATTATTCTGCTAAGTTGCATATTAACTTTAAACGTGGATGGCATCATTTAGATGGTGCCGATGCGGAACGTTATTTACGGTTTCGTCATGATGCTTATGGGGATATTGGGCGTATTCGTCGGCAACAAGTGTTTATGGATGCCCTAAAACGTAAGCTGATGGAAGCAGGAACCCTGATTCGTTTGCCTCAACTGCTAGAAACCGCTCAACGCTATGTGCGTACCAACTTGGTGTGGAATGAAATGCTGGGCATTGCTCAGTATGTGCAACAAACGCCGAAGGCACGGATGCGATTTGCGACTCTGCCTGGGCATGTGCCTTTAACAGGGTCGGTGAGTTACTGGGTGATTGATGTTCCTGAAGCAACAACGCTCTTAGAGCGGTTACTGTTTGGTAAAGAGGCTCTGCCGCCAGCTAGCACTGCGGGTACGCCAGCGAGCTTGCCTAAAATCGGGTTGTTTTACCCTGAATCTCAGCAGATGGCGGCGGATGCGGTACAGGCAGCCTTGGTGAAAAAAGGCTTTGACGTTGTGTGTACCCGTGCCAAGCATTCGGCCATGACTCAGATTATGGATCATACCCTAACCCTAAGCGAACAACATATTTACGCCTTGCAACAATTAGGGCAAGGGCTTCAAGAGGCCAGAGTTAATTTAGTGCCTCGCTCCAGTAGCCTGTTGCCTTTAAGCTGTAGCAATGAAGATGTCACCATTATGTTGGGGCAGGATAGTTTTAAACAAAGCCCAGCCACAGAAACGGATTCTTAATGGCGATGTTACAACGATTGGATGCCTACATTGCTAAACAAGTGCTGGCCTTTTTAGCCCTCACGCTGACGGTGATTACCTTGGTGGTGTTTTTGTCGGATACGTTGTTTGATGTATTAAAAGAGATGCAAGCCTTGGGGCTTCCTTGGGGTTGGTGCTTGTATTTACTGGGGCTACAACTCCCCAGTACCTTGGCTTGGGCGTTGCTACCCGCCATGGGTATAAGTGTGTTTGCCACTTACAGCCAGTTAAATCAGCATTTTGAGCTAGTGGCGTTGCGGGTGCAAGGGGTATCGTTAGGGCGGCTTGTACGGCCAGCCTTGCTCATAAGCAGTTTGGTTGCCTTGATAGGGTTGACTTTGTTTCAGGTGGTGTTGCCTTGGTGTCATCAGCAAACAACCTTGGTTCAGCAGGAATGGGGAAGTTTAAGCAAGCTTAAGCTAAAACGAGATGGCTTGGTGTTGCCCCTTTACGATGCCGATCAATTAAGTAGCTTGGTGTATGTGGCCAAAGCCGATGGTAAGCACCTGCAAGGGCTTAGCTTTTTAGATACACACCAAGCCGATAAACTGACCTTATTACAAGCCCAAACGGGCGAACAACTGACGAGCGGGGCGTGGCAGTTGCAAAACGTCACCTTGCTTTCATGGAATCAGGCCAAGCAAGAGTTTGTTTCTAATCACATGAATCAACTGCAACGCAGAGAGTTACTGGGGCGAGTGACGCCTGAAGCAGAGACGACCTCTTCTCAAAAACTGAGTATCGAGGGGCTTTCCTTTACGCAAGGGGTAGCTCACGTTCAGCAGTATCTTGCGGCTTTAGCACAGCAAACGCCCACGCCCTCGGTGGCCATGAAGCCCCTGTTAAAACTGTGGGATCGATGGTTTCAGCCCCTAGCCACGGTGGTATTAAGTTTGTTGGCCTTTGTGGCAGCGTTGGAAGCACCGCGTCACGGTAAGGGGCAAGGGGTATGGTGGTTATTGGCCAGTATTTTTACCGTCTATTTATTTAAAAGCTTAACCGTGCTAGGCGTGTTGAGTGGGGCGGGTACGGTGTACCCCATAACGTGGGCTATTTGGATGGTGGGTGGAGCCTTAGGCTTGTTATTACTCAGTTTAACAGGGCTAGCTTCGGTAGGGATGTTAAAAAAAAGTTTATAGAAAGGGCAGATTCAAGAGAGAAGTGACGCAGGAGAGTGGGGTAGGCGATGAGAGTTGCCTCTTGATTTTAGTGTGTAACTCAGGTATCGTTGTTCTTTGGTTAGGTGTTGGTAGCCTTTGGACATGGTGGGAGTCTCCTTTTTGTTGTCGCTAACAAAGAGAGTTCACATCCAGCACTTGACCGCTACCCTCCTGCGTCACTTCTCTCTTGAATCTGTCTAGATTTTTTGTTTATCGATTGTAAAAAAAGGAAACCCATCCCATGACCATACTACTGCAAATTACCAACCTACACGCCCGAGTGGTGGAGGGTCCCGAGATTCTCAAAGGCATCAAACTCCCACAGAAACGCAAGATCTATTTGCCGTCTGACGCAATCAACATTCAACCCCTCATCGCACAAGCCGAATGGCTTTATAAATAGAAGCGTGGTTGATGAGCCGTGTAATACCGTTCGACAATACGAATCGCCAAAGCCAAGAGTGCTTCATCTATGGTGATGCGAGGGGTTAGCCTTCCCTGTTTAGCATGCAACAAAGCCGCATAAAAGCACACCAACCCCACGCCTGCTAAGCATCCCTTGCGATGCTGATGCAAACTTAAACCCACCCGTAACCCCATGCGTCGCTGAAGGGTATGCCAGTAAAAAGCTTTGGCCCATTGTTGCACGTTAGGGTGTTGCACAAAGCGGTACACATCAACAACAGAACAGGCCACAGGGGCATCAAAAATAAGCGGGTCGTGCCACTTTGCAGAGATTCCCCATTGCCACCAGCCATAAAAGCCGTAGGGTTGCCGTAGTTTAGCCAACGTCCGCCAGAGACAGGTAAGCAGTAGGCCACTGTGTGAAAGGCCTCCTTGCCAGTAGGTAGGGTGTTCGGCCTCGCGAACGGCTTGCCATAGGTGAAGCGGGTGAGGATTGCGTTGAAACAAGCAGACCCCTGCCACGTGCATAAACCCCAGCAGTGGCACGCTAGGTAGGGCATACTGCCAACCCCGCAAGGTGTGCAAACGCTCTTGCCACGCTTCTAACGAGATTCTGTTAAACAAGCTATCCAATAACCTAGTAAAGAAGCGAGCAGACAACCCATTAAAACGCCCCCTATGCCCCATAAAAGCGTACAGGCCACGTTGCCATCCGTGCCAATACAGCCAAGGCTCTTCGGGGGTGGGGGGGCTATGTAACGGAAAAGCCTCGTGTGTGTTGTTGGCTTCGGCTTCTAAGGCTTGCGGTGTTGCTTGAAACCACTGCGGAATAAACCAACTGGCAATGGTGCTACAAGCACCACTGGTATCGTAGGTAACGCTTAGGGCTGGCGGAGGGCTACTGGCATCTGTGGCTGCTGCTTGCCACTGGCTTTGAACAAAGGGAAACCGCTGACAATCTAAGGGTTTTTCGGCGGCCCCCCAGTGGGCGTGAATCAAGCAACCTCGGCCTTGTTGAAGCCGTTCACCTTGCTCATTCACGGTATCGCCTTCAAAAAACACGCACACCCGTTGGTCTGTTTGGGGTAGCCAATAGCCCCAAACAGCTTCGGTATCGGGGCGGGCATAGGGCTGTTTAGGCTGAAGCCATCCCAAGATATTTCGCCAATTTGGCCACGCCAAGCGAGGTAAAAACTGATGCGGAATCGCCTCCTCAGTTAAGGCGGTGCTGGGCAAGCCGTGTGTTTGTAACAGGGCTTGTACCCATGGAGCCAACTGCCATTGTTCGGCTTTGGCCTTAGGCACAGGAACTCGCCAATGGGTGCAACAATGCCCACACTGCGAACACTGAAACGGAGCCGTGTGGTTGTAGAGGCTAGAGTGTTCGTAGGGAATGGTGGTGACGGTTGAAACCGAGGTGTATTCAGAATCATTCATACTTGTTAGTATAGCAGATTTGGCAGTTTAACACCTGCCTTATTTTGTTTTTGTTAAGATAAGGGTTGCCAAATCCGAATATAGTCTCTTAAAAAATTTCTTTTGCATGTCTATACGTTGTCGCTACGCCCCGTTTGTTCAGTCATGTAGTTCTGTCTACACTCCTTCACAAACGGATCTAGGTTCCTAGTCTAGCCTATGCCTAAAAAACTTTTTAAAAAACTATAGGTCATAAGGATGCTGTCAAAACAATCCTTGCGTAAGGGCGATTCATGACTCGCCCTTACCAAGAAGATGACGGCTAAACCACACTGAGGTGTGAGGCCAACTGCTGGCGAATGACTCCCAAACGCTCGGGGGAAACCCAAAAGTTAGGGCTGGTTTTGAATCGCACCCGTCGCCCTCGGCTGACAGCTTCGCTAGCGGGGGCGATGCCTTCTTCTTCAGGCGGCTCAAAGCACAACACCACGGGCGTATCGCCCCGATGCAGGGCGAGAATCTTGCCCACATACACCAATTCTTCGTAAGTGGGGGGGGTGGTAAACAGCAACTCCACAGGCTGACAATCGGTAGCGGGCTTGGCCTCGTTCACAATCAGCGTAAAACTCTCGTTCTCTTCGCTATCGCCCCTAAACGAGACCTTGGCCTTGAGAATCACCTTGGCACCTTCCACCAACACTTCTTTATACTGTTCTACGGCGTTACCGAACACCAAAAAGTCGTTGGCTCCAGAGACATCTTCCAAGCTACCAATAATCAGGGGTTTCCCTTTTTTGCTCATGCGTAGCCCTGCACTGGCCACCAACCCCCCAACCCGAACCTCGGTGCTATCGGCGACTTCGGTCAATTCGCTAATGCTGTGGCTGGTTACTAGGGGCAATACCTCTAAAATGCTATCCAGTGGATGGCTAGTAAGGTAAAAGCCCAACAAAGCTTTTTCTCGTTTTTGAATTTCATCGTCGCTGTATTCCTCGCTGGAGTTGCCTTGCAACATCAACGCCGAACCACTGGCTCCCCCTCCTTCGTTATTGCTATCGCTAGCGAATAAATCGAACAAGCTGGCCTGCCCACTTTCCTCACGCTTGGCCGATTCCTGAGCAAAACTAATCAGGGTATCAATGTTTTGCATCAAGTGTTTACGTGCTAGGCCAAAGCTACTAAAGGCCCCTGCTTCAATCAGGGCTTCTAAGGTTTTGCGGTTCAGGGCTTTAGATTCCACCCGCTTCAGGAAGTCTTCTAAACTTTCAAAAGGGGCTTCTTTTCGGGCGGCTAGGATACTTTCCACCACGCCGACACCGACCCCTTTGATGCTGGCCATGCCAAAGCGAATACTGCGATTCTCGGCATCGGGGTAAAAATCCACCACCGATTGCTTCACACAAGGCGGTAACACGGGGATGCCCATCCGCCGACCTGCAATAATATAGTGTTGAATTTTCTCGATACTATCACTGACGCTCGAAAGCAAAGCGGCCAAATAGTCTACAGGGTAATGAGCCTTGAGATAGGCAGTTTGAAAAGCCACAAAGGCATAGGCCGCACTGTGGCTACGGTTGAAGCAGTAGGCCGCAAACTCCGTCATGGTATCAAACAGGCCGTTGGCTAACTCTTGATTGACGTTGTTTTTAATAGCCCCTGCTAAAAAGCCTTCTCGTTCTTTCTCCATGACATCGGCTTTTTTCTTACCCATGGCTCGGCGAAGCAAATCGGCTTGCCCTAAGGAATAGCCTGCCAACACTTGGGCAATTTGCATAATTTGTTCTTGATAAACAATCGTGCCGTAGGTATCTTTTAAAATAGGCTCCAAGCTAGGGTGCGGAAAGCTCACTTCTTCACGGCCATGCTTACGGTTGACAAAGGTTTGCACCATCCCCGAGTTCAAGGGCCCTGGGCGATACAAGGCCACCAAGGCGTTGATGTCTTCAAAGAAGCTGGGCTTTAACTCCTTCACCAGTTGCTTCATGCCGCTGCTTTCCAACTGAAACACGCCATCGGTATCGCCTGCGGTTAACAGCTCGTACACGGGCATATCATCCAAGGGGAGATGATCCATATCCAGCGTCACGCCGTGGTTACGTTCAATGTGTTGCAAGGCATTATGGATAATGGTGAGGTTTCGTAAGCCCAAGAAATCCATCTTCAACAGGCCGAGCTTTTCTAAATCGCCCATGGTAAATTGACTAATCACCATGCCATCCTTCGAGGCTTGCAGGGCTATGACCTCATCCAACGGATCTTTAGAAATCACGACCCCTGCGGCGTGTGTGCCTACGTTGCAGGCCGTGCCTTCCAGTTGCAGGGCTAACTCAATCCATTCCTTCACATGGGCGTTGGCCTTCACCTCGTTGGCTAGCTCCATGCCATCCTCCAGAGCATCTTTTAGCTTGGTACCAGGCATGGAGGGAATCATTTTACTAATGCGGTTGCTTTCCTCAAAGGGGATATCCAACACCCGAGCCACGGCCTTGACGGCGGCCTTCGCAGCCAGCGTACCAAAAGTGGCAATTTGGCACACCCGCTCACGGCCATAGCGTTTGGCGACATACTCAATCACCTCGCCACGGCGTTCAATGCAAAAATCGATATCCACATCGGGCATGCTCACCCGCTCTGGGTTGAGGAACCGCTCAAACAGCAGGTTGTGGTAAATGGGGTCGATGTTGGTAATGCCCAACACATAGGCCACCAAGGATCCCGCCGCC
The DNA here is from genome assembly GCA_046080465.1 of Vampirovibrionales bacterium. Lineage (GTDB taxonomy): Bacteria > Cyanobacteriota > Vampirovibrionia > Vampirovibrionales > JAJTHC01 > JBJTUB01. The sequence goes on from JBJTUB010000227.1 coordinate 15,489, forward strand.
GAGCCCCGCCCTGGCCCCACAGGGATGCCGTTTGTGCGGGCGTAGTTGATGAAATCCCACACAATCAAAAAGTAGGCAGGGAAGCCCATGTTGTTAATGACTTCTAGCTCGTAGTTGGCACGTTCTAACACGTGTTCGGGGATGGGGTCGGCGTATTTCTGTTTGCAATAATCCAGCACCAACTCTCGCAGGTAGGTTGCTTCTGTTTGGCCTTCAGGCAGGGGGTATTGGGGCAGAATACTTTCGCCCATTGGCCAGTGAAAATCGACTTTTTCGGCTACAAGCAAGGTGTTGGCTAGGGCTTTTTTTACTACGGTGGGGCTTAAATGCCCGAATCGGGTCGCCAGTTCATCACCATTTTTTATGTAATAATCGGCACCGTAGCGTTTACGGCGATTGGGGTCATTGAGGGTCGTCCCCACTTGCATGCACAGCAAAATATCCAACACCGTTTCTTGCCCTTGATAGGGAAAACGGTCATCGTTGGTAATGACGCAGGCCACGCCTAATTCCTCAGCCAAGCTGACGGCTAGCTGACTCACTTGCAACTCTGGCCCTTGGCCATGGTCTTGCAGTTCTACGTACACATCGTTGCCAAAGTGGGTTTTCAGCCACTGTAAGTTATCAAGGGCTTTATCCCGATGCCCTCGCAACAGGTGGTAGCCTAGGGGGCCGTGCAAGCAATCGGTCAACACCATCAGCCCTTCACGATGGGCGGCCAGTTGTTCCCAGTTAATGCGGGGACGATAATAAAAGCCTTCCAAATGGGCTTGGCTAATCAGCTTGACTAAGTTTTTATACCCTGCTAGGTTTTTACACAATAACACAATATTGTGGGCGGGTTTTTTCGTGCCTTTTTCGGTGGGGTCGCCTTCCATCACATACAGTTCGCACCCGATGATGGGCTTAATACCGTTGGCTTTACATTGGCTGTAAAAATCGACGGCTCCGTAAATGTTGCCACTATCGGTAAGGGCCATGGCGGTAAAGCCGTTGGTTTTGGCCACGGCAATCATATCTTTAATTTTACTGCTGGCTTCTAGCAAGCTAAACTGACTGTGGGTGTGCAGGGGGACATAGGCGACGGTTTGGGGCATGTGTTGAAATCTCATCATCGTTTAGGCCATTCGGCCTTCTGTTCTTTTTTCCTTTAGGGATAAGGTTAAGATGAGGGGAACATAGGTGATATGTAGGTTGGTGGCATCCCTCACCCCAGCCCTCTCCCTAAGGGAGAGGGGGGTAAGAACGCAACAGTTACTCGCCGTTTGACGAGGTCAACGCTCAACCCTTCATTGCGTGGGCGAATGCCCTTTGCAGAGGTTTCTATAGGAGTTCTTTTATTATAGCCTTAAAACTAGGTGTTTGATACAAGCACCTTGTTATTTTAGGAGCCTCCGTTTAGGTATCAGTATGATGATACACCTGTGTTTTGTGATGAAAGGGCAACGTCGCCATATCCAGCGAATCAAACACCTGCCTGTTACGTGAAGCCATAATGTTGCCTAAAATAAACGAGAAGATTGCCAACTGACCCAAACGCATCGGGTGGAGTCGTTCCAACACGGTTTCCATAATTTTACGATTCATAAACCGTAAGCTCAGTTTAACTCGCTTAGCCAACGATTCTGTTTGCGTTAATGCCTGCGCCGTTTTGTGAGATTCAGGCAACCATCGGTCTAAAAACCAAGCTGGGCTAAAGGTGTGCAGAGGTTTCGTGTCGTGCTTCACAATATGAACGTCTAAATCGGGGCGTAGTTGTTGGTTTACCCAATAACGCAGTCCCTCAGGCTGATGCTTTAACTGAAATAAAGGCGTTTCCCACCACTGTGTTAGTAAGGGCAGTTGTTTAGGCTGTAGCAACATAGCGGCAGAAAGACCAATGAACGCACTTTGCAACATAAACAACCCTGTGGAAACCCCTAAGCCCCAGTTAAACATAAAACTACTGGCTTGTTGAGAGGAACACATCCGCTCACGCCATTCCCAGTAAGCTTGTTGAGGCGGTTGGTTGAGGTAATTTTCGGGCATCCACCACAGAGTCAGCTCGTCTTCGGGTTGGCGTTTGGCCTGACAAGTTAAACGAGTGTTTAACCCTTTAAGCACCCGCTGCTGTTCGCTATTAAGGGTGAAGGATAAACTAGCCCCTAAAAAAGCACCCATGCCCATTTGCACCCCAATGGCCTGCATTAACGATTTCCACACAGGCAGGGTGGGTACGGTTAGCCCTTGCGATAAATAGTTGATAATGTGCTTGCCTTTTTCAGAGCCTTGAAGCAGGCTTAGGTTTTGATGCAGTACCAAGCTAAACGGAAAGAAAATCATGGTGGTCATGCTACTGATGATAGACCCCAGCAAGGCCCCTGACACCACACTGGCAACGGCATTGCTTGGTTGAATATTTAGTAGTTTTTCAATGCTCGATTGTTCAAAACTGGCGTGTACATGCTCGTGCTTGTTGGCCTTATAGGGTAGAATCTTGCTGTGCTTGGCGGCGTTTTGTAGAAACAGGCTCGATTGAATGCTATTCTCTTTTAAACGATGCAGACTATTCACGCTACCGTTTGCCACGGCGGTGGATTCTAAATCGGCATTGAGCAACGGCGAGGAAAGTTCAATCGTGGATTGCAATACAGAGGAACCCGAAGCAGGAGAACTAGGCGGTGGGGTAGGTGTTTTCTCGGGGGATGTGGCAGGCGGGGCGGGGGAGCTAGCAGGCGGTGTTTGGAGAGATTCTAGCCCAACAGCCCCCCGAATCCAGCGTCGGGGGAGCCTTGAAGCATTAAAAGAGGGAACAGTGGGTAGCATAGCAAGCATCTCAGCTTAGGAAGGCGACACGGGCTGGCCTAAAGCGTTCGGCAAGCTGAGGGAAGGAAGCATGCCCGTGGAAGGCTTCGGGGGTGGGTTTAACCAACGGGTAGCCAGTAGTGTACCGACAGCACCACCAACTAAAGTCAGTGCGATGGCCAGAAAATTGTTGCGTGCAGAGACTGATTGAATATGTTCTTGAATGCCCTTTAAGGCATCGCCCCCTTTAATGAAGGCTTCAATGCGTTCCCGCATGATGCCTCCCATATCACCAAAACCTCCAGAGAATAAGCGTTGATGCGTCATTAAAGCCTCGCCTACAGCATTGGCACCAACGGGGCTAGCAAACAGCTCTTGGCTAGCCGTGCGTGATTTTTCAATGGCCTGCATCACAGCATCAAACCCGATGCGTTTACCGTAGCGTTGGCGGAACTGTTCCAGCGTTAAGCCTGCTTCTTTTGTCACGGCTTCGCTATTGCCTTTACCTGGTAGGCGGCGATCAAACAGCAGTTCGCCTGCCTCGTTGGTACTAAAGTGGAAGGTAGATTGATTAAGAATCTCTCCACCATTCCAGCCCAGTCCCCACCCTTGGTTACGGTGGAGTTGGAACTTCCCCGTGAGCTGATTATTAACGGCATCGTAGCTGGCTTGAAACTCTCGTTCTGGCGATTTTTTACCGTTCGGGTTACTTACTTGCTCAACAAACTTACCGTGTTTATCTAGAAAGCCCAAAATAGTGTTGTTAAATTTGCTTATCTTGTTATCAACAACTCCACGTGCTAGGCTATCAAAATATTTTGGGTTTAATTGCGACTCAATCGTCAAATTACCGTGTTGGGTTGGTAAAGCCAAACCATCCTTTACGAGCTTATACTCCGGCCCATTGGCAAGTTTGAGCAGTTTTTCGCCGAGTGATAGTTGCAGGCCAATGGCGGGTTGGCCTTGTTGGGACTTTAAACGCAAAATGGCATTCTGCAGGCTTCCATCCTTAGGTACCTCTAGGGTGTATTGACCCAAGGTTTGTACAACGTGTTGGTCTTGAAGAGAAAGAGACTGAAGCACTTGTTCAGAAAGTTGTCCGTTCCTAAAGTTATACTGTTTACTATTAGGCAAGGTTCCGTTTTTAGACGAATCCATCTCGTTCAAACGAAAGGGCAGTTTGCCTTGACCATGTGCATCAATCTCAAAGTTCACCCCTTGATAAGTTCCCCCCAAGAAAGGCAAGCCTGCAAGGTTCCCCGCCAGTAGCCCCCCTGCCAGACCTGAGGCCCCAATGCCCACGTTTTTCAA
>JBJTUB010000228.1:0-2084 GCA_046080465.1 Vampirovibrionales bacterium
TCTGTGGGTATTTAAGGTCTTGGGCGTTCCACCTCACGATGTTCGGTGTCGGGCTACTTGCCAAGCCTCCGCAGGGTTGCTACGCATCCCTTTTCGGGGTCTTGGGGCTATCGCCCAGTATCCCTAACGCAGAGGGGGGGCTGCGGTTGGGTCGAAGAGAAGCGTTACAGTCGATTCGAAAACTTAGAGAGTTGCGAGTGCCTTTCCACCGTGCGTTACTTGCTAAAGCAACACATGCTTACTTAATACGCTTTTGCCCTGTAAAAACGTGGCTTGTGTCTGGGTTTTGTTTTAGGCATACTGTATATTATATAGTAGTATAATTACAAATAGAGTCTTCGTTCCTATGTTTAACGATTCCCCTGCTTCCAACCCACAACCGACCCCAACTTTGGGCATCTTTCAACAAAACGTTCAGCAAGAAGGTGAACATCGGCCGTGGGGGTCGTATCTCATTTTGCAAGATGAGCCTCACTTCAAACTCAAAAAGCTGACTGTACTGCCCCAACAACGTTTGAGCTTGCAACTGCATCATCACCGAGAGGAACACTGGTTGGTTGTCAAAGGCAACCCCGTGATTACGGTGGGCGACCGCACCTGGCAAGCCACCGTGGGTGAGCAGATTTTTATTCCCTGCGAATCACCGCATCGTTTGGCTAACCCCACCGATGAGCTGGTGGAGCTGATTGAAGTACAGTTAGGCTCCAGCTTTGATGAAAATGATATTGTCCGTTTGCAAGACGATTATAACCGCCCTCAACCCTAACCCTTATAAGGGGATACCCTCATGACGACTGTTGTTGATAACCTAACCAAAGCCCCCTACCCACTAACGGTAATAGCAGGGTGTTCAGGCGTTGGGAAGGATACGCTTTACAAAGCCATGCAGGCGATTGAGGAAAACCCACTCTTGAAGACGGTATCCGCCACCACCCGCCCGCCCCGCCTAGGTGAGCAGAATGGTGTGGATTATCACTTTTTAACCACCGCTACCTTTGAAGCCAAGGTACAAGCAGGCGACTTTATTGAACACGCCACCTTCTCTGGCAATGCGTATGGAACCTTATTTAGCGAAGTAAACACCAAGCTAGGCCAAGGCTCCGTGTGTTTGGTGATTGAACTGGAAGGCGTGCGACAACTCAAAGAAGCGTGGTTGGCGGGCAAGCTGGCGACACCTCGGTTTAAAAGTATCTTTGTGTTGCCTCAAGAGCTTCCCTCTATCCAAACAGTACAACAGATGACACCACAGGCACTGATCCCCTTGCTAGAGGTACTGCGTGAACGTTTGAATAGCCGAGGTACAGAAACCCCCGAAACCCTTGCCAATCGGCTAAAACGAGCCAGCGATGAGTTGCTTACGGTATGGCGAGATCAGCACTCGCCGAGTTTAAACAACGGCCAAACGCATTTGATGGATGCCGTGTTTGTGAATCCAAACAGCGACCACGTACCCTTGGTAGATACGGCCAAGGCCTTGTTGGCAAGCATTCATCAGTTACATCAGCTTAGCTAGGGGCTGTTTGCAACTAGTGCCTATTGTTTTGCTGTCTGTTTTATACTAACATCATTTGTATATATTAAAGACTATATAAACGTTGATATGTTGTAGGAGCTGTTTGCAAATTGTTTTAGACTGCTTCTTCATTTGTTGTTTTTTGTTTTTACTCTCACTTATTTTTAAGGAAACCGATCGTATGCAACTTACACCTTTCTCCCCCTCGCTTCAAGGGAAAACAAGCCCTAATTCTAGTATAATTCCTCAGATGATACAATCTGATACATCTGCAATGCAGCTGAGGCAAGGCTTGTATCCTTCAGATGTATTTGCTTCCTTACAACTAGGGTGCTTTACAGATAAATCACTAGGAGAAACGTGGACTACTTTTAGAAAGGTTGTGGAACAGTGGTGCCTTGAAGCTCGCAAAGAGTTTCCACGTTTCGATCGTGCGGAACTAGACGGGATAAACTTCTATCAATCGAGTAGGCCTTCTGGTAACCGCTAGCTTCCTTTGGTGGTATCAAGGGCGGCTTGGGTAAAACGATGCACAATGGGATCCTGACTCACGAGCATCTCTTGCGGGGTG
>JBJTUB010000229.1:0-930 GCA_046080465.1 Vampirovibrionales bacterium
ACGTTGTACATCTTTAACAAATCCAGCTTTTGATTTTTCGCTACTTCCACATTTAGGGCAGTTCATATAGCACACACTTCTCTTTCTAAACAAAAGAAAAGTATATCATCTAATTAGTTAAATGTCTCAATAAACCTAGGGGGGAGAGTTGTAGAGAAGGAGGAACGGCCTCTCTACGTTGCCCAACGGGCAACACAAAGCGACAAACGCAGGAATACGCTATTTAAGATTTTAATTGGTATTAGTTTGTATAGCGAAACCTAGCACGACCAGACCGACAATCCACGTGGGTAAAGGTAGCCCCGTAACCTAGCCCCCCTTGAAGCCAATGCTTTTCAAGACGCTTTTGCACCTCGCTGGGGCTAAGCCCTACCACCACAAAATCGGCGGCATCCCCCAGTAAATGACGACTCTGCGTCGCTCCACCTACCAATCGGTTACTTTCAGGGTCTCGCCACCAACTGGTAATGCGTATGGCACGGTGATTCATGAGTACCCGCACGGCCTCTAACCGCTTGGCTAAGTGCAGGGCTGCCATTGCATGGGATAAGCTAAACTGTTGGTAAATTGCTTCTGCCTGCCGATTGACGAAGACTTCGCCCCACCAAAAATGTGGACTAATTCGTCGTTGCTTTAAGGCATCCAGTTGCCGTGTAGCCATCAATGCCATTGCCTCAGTGGGGGTACAAATACTGGCTAGCACGTGGCTGGGTTGAAAGAGGCTGATGTGGGGTTCGGGTGTGTTGGTGTTGCTCGGGTTCATGGGTGGGTGGGTCTCCTTGGGGTGTTATAGTCTCTTAAAAAATTTCTTTTGCATGTCTATACGTTGTCGCTACGCCCCGTTTGTTCAGTCATGGTGTTCTGTCTACACTCCTTCACAAACGGGTCTAGGCTCCTAGTCTAGCCTATGCCTAAAAAACTTTTTAAAAA
>JBJTUB010000230.1:0-13705 GCA_046080465.1 Vampirovibrionales bacterium
GGTGCTCAAGCGGGTTGTAACCAATGGAATACGTTTAGGGCTAGCCTTCTACGAAGCCATTCAACACATCTTTGGAAAAGAGTCGTAAATTATTTAAAATACTATACCTGAAAACTTTCTGATGCCCGGCTTTAAAGATCCGGATAAAAACGCCCCTCTTTTTCGAGATCAAGTAGAGAGCTTTTACTATCAGTTGACAGCATCGACACAGGCAGGTTCGTAATTAGATAGTGTCGTCAAGGGTTTGTTGCAAGTGCTGTAAGGCGGTTTTTGTATCGGTGCTAATGGTTAATAAACGGTCAAGCTTTGTGAGCGTTACGAGTTTTTGCAAATTAGCGGTTAAGCCACACAATACCAAACTAACGCCCCGTAGTTTGAGTTGCTTATTAAACCCTACCAAGGCTCCTAAGCCTACGGAATCTATCATTTTAACATGTTCCAAGTTAATGATAATGCCCCGACTGCCTTCTAGCAAATGATGCTCGATGGCTTCTTCGACACTGGTTTTATTGAAAACGTGATTTACATCAATAATACGAATAATATTCATAAGGGCAAGTGGATAGTCTTTCATTGGATTTTGAACTCGAAAAAGTTCTTAGGACACAAAAATTATACTAGTTGATCATACAGGAGTGAGCGTATCTTCACGAGCATCAACCGTTGGGTTGAATACTCAATTGACTAGCACCAGATGCTTGAATCGTATCAATCACCCGAGTGACAGCTTTATAAGATGCTTGGGGCGTTACTTGTAACTGCACGGCTAAAGGCTTGGCTGTAGCCGTGGGACGAATGACAGCACTTAGTGCTTCAAGTGCTACAGCATGTTTGGTACTTTGGTTAATTAAGGTGCCATCGGCGTTGAGTTGTAGCTTCAAAGGTTCTACTTCTGGGCGGGGCAGAGGGCTGGTTTGCACACTCGGAATCTCAAGCTTTAAGCCCTTGTAATTCAACAATGGGGCAATAACCATCATAATAATTAACAACACCAAAAAAATATCGGTTAAGGGTGTAATGTTAATGTCATTAAACTGTTTACTGTTAGAGGCCATCATCATCATGAAGAGACGTCTCCTTGTTTTACGGTATCTGAGACAGGCAGACTTGCCAACACGAGCTTTTCCATGCCAGCATCGGCACTGGCTTGCATAACAACGAGCAAGGCTTCGCTTTTACTGGCTTCATCGGCTCGTAAAACTACTTTTTTCTCAATCGCCTGTGCTGCTTTTAAGGCAGCAGCTAAGGCGGTGGGGGGTATCGGTTTGCCTTGTACCCGATACTGCATATTGGCATCGACCTCAACGGTAATCCACTGCGGATTTAACGCCGAACCCGTTAAGAGGGTAGGGAGCTTTAAGGCTTGTTGATGATGATTGAGCGAGGGGGCAATCACCATCATAATAATCAACAACACCAAGAAAATATCGGTTAAGGGTGTGATGTTGATATCATCAAACACGTTAGAGCGATGCGTTTTACGTCTAAACGACGAGGGGCTGACAACAAACAACGACATACGGTTCGATCTTTCTGTTAACCCAATTTTTCAGTAGTCGTGGGGCTGGCAGGGGTACTGCTAAGCAACACCAACTTAATTAACTGAAAATCGTTTTCAAACGCTTCCACTTGGTTACGGAAGTGGTTATTGAGTACCACCGCTAAAATGGCTACCCCTAAACCAAACGCCGTAGCAATTAAGGCAGAACCAATACCAAACATCACCTGTTCAGCACCGTTACCGCCTGTGGCTTTCGCCATATCGCCAAAGGTTAACAAAATACGTACCACGGTACCAAACAAGCCTAAGTAAGGAGCCACGGTACCCACGGTACCTAAAAGGTTGAGTCCTTTTTCAAGCTTGCGTAAGGCTAAACCAATGGTAATTTCAAAGGCCTGAGTAAACCGCTGGGGCTGGTGCTGTAGCAACGTTACGCCCTCTTGAGTGATTTGCCCATACAGGCCGCCAAGTTGTTCGGCCACCAAACTGGCATTGTCGTATTTTTGTTGATACAGTTCGCGTTGCAGGCGTTGCACAAAGCTTTCCAAATCACGTTGATTCTCGTTAAAGTACTTAGAACGTTCAATGGCTACCATTCCTACTAACACAGAGGCCGCCACAATGGGCAGTAAAACCATCCAATCGTGCTGGATAGAATAGAGTAGTAATGAGAAATCCATACATCGTTACCTTTTAATTCAATACATCGCCTAGGCACGTAGGCTCAAGGGGTGTGTTCATTATTACTGAACTTCTAGTATAGCAGAAAATCAAAAAACAGGGGGGGGCGTTCGCCCTCGTAATGAAACACCGAACGCTAAAAGCGTAAAAAGGTAAAAAATGGAGTTTATAGGGGCGAAGCTCCTATAAATACTGAAGGGAAAGGTATTGAGAGGTTTTTCACAATGAGAATCTTGCGTAAGCATTGAGATTGTCTCTCCTCACTGTGGGGGCGAACGCCCCGCCCTCTCACCATTGCCCAAAGAGCAACTAATACCAATTTCATAAAGAAAGGGCGTCTGCTGCTTTCGTTGTCGCTACGATTCTCGATGAGCTTATGGTCGTCTCTGTACACCGCACTCATCTGCGAGTCTAGGCTCCTAGAAATCACCTACACGCCCTTCATTTCTAAAAATGGTATAAAGGCGATAAGTATGAAAGTAGATGGCTTTTTAAATGCTCTCCCTTTCTCGAAGAGTCATTATACATTAAACGGGGTAAAAAAAGCGTTTGCCCCCTTTACAATTTGTTTTGTTTGGTCTATAAATAATAATGTCTTCAAAAGATGTCATTCCCCAGTAGCTCAATGGCAGAGCATGCGACTGTTAATCGCAGGGTTGTAAGTTCGAGTCTTACCTGGGGAGTTTTATTTTAAGAGGCTTCAATTTAAAAAGCACGTATTCCCCAGTAGCTCAATGGCAGAGCATGCGACTGTTAATCGCAGGGTTGTAAGTTCGAGTCTTACCTGGGGAGTTTTTTGTTGCTTGAAAAAGATTTACGTTCATCCCCCACATTGCATGGGCGAATTCCCCTCGCTGTTTGATGTAACAGACTCAACACCCCTCATCGCATAAGCCGAACGGCTTCAAAGGAGATGGCCACGCCTAACGGCTCGCAATGACGAATAGAAAGAGAGTGGGCGGGGGGGCGGATACAATCCGCCTCTACGAGTCAATGTTCATAGGAACTCAAGATTCATTCGCCGTTTTACGAGGCCAACTCAACACCCCCTAATTGCACAAGCCGAACGGCTTTCATTGCGGGGGCGAACGCCCCTGTAACTAGGTGGTCATTTTATAATTGAGAGGGTAGTTTTAAAAAACAAAAAGAGTCATTTCTTGGGCATTTATGCGTTTATTATATCAACTTTAAAATACAGCGTTTTAGAGTTTTTAAATACGCCGCGTGAGAGATAACAACTAAGGATTTGATACGTCCATGTTTATTAATTCTATTCTAAATTCCTATGCAGCCAATGTAAATGGAAACTAATTTAAACCCAAAGATATAGACACAACTCCTGATTCTGTCTCGTTTAAGAACAATTTAAAAGATCTAGGACTCCTTAAAGTTGAATGGAAAGATTCTGAAACAGCAGGGAAGCGAGCAGATAATCGTGTGGACGCTGACGAAACCACGATTACGTTAGAAGATAAGACGTTCAAAGGTAGCGAACTTGATGCAGCTACTTGGAAAAAACTAAAAGGGATTATCGAGCAACAACGAGAAGGTTCCTCTACCTCTGTAAAGCGACCTTCAAAGAATGAGGAGCCCTCTAAACCAGATACTAAACCTACCCCCCAAAAAAAAGGAGGAAGGTAATACGAGTGACCCTCTTGACAAGGTAACATCCACAGCCTCTACTTCTTCTCGTCAAAATGGCAGTACGCCTGTCGATGATCTTATTTCTCAACAGGCTCCCATGGGGCCACAAGGTAGTGGGCTGGGAAGTTGTTGGCTCCATGCGGGGTGGGGAGCGATTGCAGATGAGCTAAAACAATCAAACTCTCCGCAGACAGAAAAGTTACGGGCGTTGGTTAACAAACACATTGAAATAGATGATAACACAGGCACTACGACTATCCGTTTTGCAGATGGCACGGAAACGAAACTGAGTCAGGGAGAACTTGCACAATTTAAGGAACAACATTACTCCGATTCAGATCCAAATACGATTGCCATGGCTCTGGAAGCAGCTTGGTTTAAACGTTATCCAGAACAAATAAACCAAGGGGGACAAGCAAACGAGCTCTGGAGAGAAGTGTTCGGTATACAAAGTGAACAGCGCTATAATAAAGAGAATCTTTTAAGTCATGTTCAGGATCCCTCTAAGGTATCTGCTATTATTTCGGCAACAACAGCTGGAACGTATCATTGTTGGGCGATAGATAGAACGACAGATGGGGGTGTTGAATTATACAATTCAGCAACAGTAAGAACTGCCGTGGGTCTTCCTGGATCGAATACGAGACGTAGTAAGTTTAGTACAGGAACCATAAATAACTGGGTCAAAAACTATAATAAAATTTATGTAGAATCTTTTGACTTGAAAAGGTTGGCTTAATTTGTTTTTTGTTTGTATGCTACAGCCACGAGCGATTGATTCCTGTTTTGTGGCTGGGGGATGTTGACCCTTTGGAAAAACCCACCCCCTGACCATCACCACCAAAACTAGCGTATTTAGGCAATGTAAGCTTCAACTGCTGTACCCGAGTGGCAGGCAAGGCAGGCACCAACTTATCCAAACTAGCGGGGGTCAAAAACGGACGGTATTTACGCAACTGCAACGCATCGTTCTGGCTCAACTGCGGGATGGTCTCTAGCTCGTTGAGGCTGGCCGTGTTGATGTTCACCTTGGTGGGGGCTTGCCATTGATACCGCCGACCGCCTTCATCTAGCTTGTAGCGGTTTTCTGGGAAGTACGGCTGACTGTAGTAAAAACCATAGGCCATAGGGGCATGGGTACTCACCCACAACCCTAGCACGCTTAGCAACACCATCGCCCAACGATACCCTTGGGGGCGACGCAACACACCAACACACATCATAAAAAATAAATCACTTTGTACAATTTTTAAGTCAAACAACACACACACGATACAGGGATAAAGAAGTCTAAAGAAAAAGTGATGCCTCTTTATTTCAAAGGGGGGTTTGTAGTAAACTAAAAAGTGACTGTTGTAACTTGCTTTTAAAAGAAACGTACGCACCCATGAACCCCACCCCTACCGAAACCCTTTCAACAGATACCGAGCTGTTGCCCACCCACTTTAGCACCGCCAGTGGTAAACAGGTGACGGTGGCCAAACATTCGGGCTTTTGCCATGGCGTTGAAAAAGCCGTGAACAAAACCGTCACCACCTTCGAGCAAAGCGAGCAAGCCACCTACGTGCTGGGGCAACTCATCCACAATCAGCAAGAGATTGATAGATTGACGGCCATGGGCATTACCACCGTCGAACGTTTGGAGGATGTGCCTGATGGAGCCACCTGCGTGATACGCACCCACGGGGCTCCACCAGAAACGATTCGGGCAGCGGAAGCACGAGGGATTCACGTGAGCGATGCCACCTGCCCCGATGTACGATTGGTGCAAAACAAGGCCATTGAACTGGTGAAGGAAGGCTACACCGTGGTGATTGTGGGCAAGGCCAACCACCCCGAAGTGATTGGAATTCAGGCCTACGCCCAAGAGGCACTGGGCGAGGGCAAGACGGCCAACGTGGTGGCTATTAATACGGTAGCGGCCATTGCGGAATCGTTAAAGGGGTTGCCTCGGCGTAAAATTGGTGTGGTATCGCAAACCACTCAACTAGAAGAAAACTTTTTTGAAATGGTCAAGCATCTTACCATGCACTGTAAGGAATTGAAGGTGCATAACACCATTTGCCCCGCCACGTTTTTTCGGCAACACGCTGCCGATGAGTTGAGCAAAACCGTGGATGTGATGGTCGTGGTGGGGGGTAAAAACTCCTCTAACACCACGCATTTAAAAGAACTGTGTGCCATCAACGGTACAGAGGCGATTCATGTGGAAACCGAGGCGGAACTTGTGGGCTGGTCTCCGTTGGCTACGGCTAGGCATATTGGCGTCACCGCTGGGGCTTCTACCCCTGAATGGACAGTGCAGGGTGTACTACGCTATTTGCACGGTTTATAAGGCCAACAGAAAATGAGTAAGCATCGTAAGCCAAGTTCGCAACGAGAAGGAAGCACACTTTCAAGGGGCGTTCAACCCTTAGAGGGCGTGTTGGATGCGGTGTTTCAAACCTTGGGCTTGCATCGGCACGGGACGAGTTTGGCCGTGAAAGAGTTGCTCTATGTGCATTGCCCCCCCCTGTACCGTGATGCTTTACGACACGTTCGGCTAACGCATCAGGGCGAACGGTGGCAGGTGCATGTGTGGTTTTCGCATCCTGGTGTTGCCAGCGAGTTTCAGTTTGTGCGGCCGCAGGTGTTGGCGACGTTGCAGCGTCATGCCCCGCAACTGGGGCTACACATCGAATCGTTAGAGGTGCATGTGGGTCAGCACTCTAGTTAAAACTTGGCTTTATTCATCTAAGAAGAGTCGCACGGGGATAACAACCTTTTCCTTACGCAAGGCCAAACGAGCTTTCAGAATCAGCGAGCTTTGGTTGTGTAACAACGTATGCCACCACTGTTTTGTTACAAACTCGGGGATGATAATGGTGACTAAATCGTGCTCGTAACGAGCTTCCACTTCATCAATATAATCGAGCAAGGGATCCACCATAGAGCGGTACGGCGATTTTAGCACCGTTAACGGCACACCCAAGCCCCACGTCTCCCACAAATCCATCAAACGTTCGGTGAGTTCGGGACGAAGTTGCACATGCACCGCTTCCACTCGTTCGGAAATGGTTTTGGCATACTCTAAGGCGGGAATCGTGCCACGGTGGAGGCTAGAAACAAGCACCAGCACGGTGTGTTCTTTCGCCACCACCACAGGGGTATCGGTCTCTAGCACAGGCAAGGCCAACTGGCGAGCAATGGATTGATAATGTTTATAGATACTGGCAAACACCCACATACACACGCCAATGGCCACAATGACCATCCACGCTCCGTTGTACAGGGGCAGGTGTAGCCCAAAAAGGTGAAATTCAACGAGCTTTTCACCGATAAACTTTTCCAACAATAAAATAATCGTAGCGACTGCCGTTGTGATAGCCCCCACGGCGTTGATACTAAGACTGGTTTGCCAATGCGGTTGACGGTGATGCAGGTGATATTTGACCATGCCCAACTGAGCCAAGGTAAACGAGAGGAACACCCCCACCGCATACAGAGGAATCATGGCGTGGGTGTTGGCTTTGTAGGCTAACAACATGCCAATAGAAACCAAGCCTAACAGAAACACCCCGTTAGAGAACACCAACCGATCGCCCAAACTCATTAGTTGGCGGGGTAGATAGCCATCAAAGGCAAGAATACTGGTTAAACGAGGGAAGCCCGCAAACGCGGTGTTGGCCGCAAAGACAAGAATCACGGTCGTCATGAGTTGAAGAATACTAAAGCCCCAACTACCTGCACCAAACACGGCCTGCCCCACTTGAGCAATCACCGTGAGGTTGTGTTGTGGTAGAATGTGCCAGCCGTAAGCAATGAGCGTCATACCCACGAATAAGTAGGCCAAAATACAGGCCATGAGTACCAGTGTGGTGTTGGCGTTTTTAGCCACAGGTTCTTTAAAGGCACGCACCCCGTTGGAAATAGCCTCAATCCCCGTTAGAGCCGTACAACCATGGCTAAAGGCTTTTACCAAGGCTAAGAGCATCGCCATGTTCCACAACCCCGCCGAGGCAGTGGCCTGCTGGGCTTCGCTTCCTAAATGAGCAAGCGACACAGGGGCGTGACCGAAAATCATCATCACCAAGCCTTGGGTAATCATCCACACCATCACCCCAATAAACGCAAAAGCAGGGATGCTAAAAAACACTCCCGATTCTTTGACTCCACGAAGGTTGGCGTACATAATTAAGGCAATAAACAACATCGCACACAACACCCGCTTTTCAGGGGGCAACCATCCTGCGGAAATCAAGGCATCCACCCCTGCGGCGGTAGACACCGAAGCCGTGAGGACGTAATCAATCATCAACGACGCACCCGCCACCTTGCTGGCCACGGGGCCAAGGTGTTCTTTGGAAACTCGGTAGGTGCCACCGCCATCATCGTAGGCTTGAATCACTTGCCGATAGCTAATGACCACCACGGCCATGAGTAACACAATCGCCAAGGCAATAGGGATGGAGAGCATCCCTGCCATACTGGCCACCGTGGTGGTAGTGAGTGCCATTAAAATCTCTTCGGTGGCGTAGGCACTGGAGGAAAGGGCATCGGCGGCAAACACCGAAAGGGCAATGGGAATACTAAGACGTTCGTGGCTTTCACGGTCGCTACTCAAGGGCGTGCCAATCAAGAGGCGTTTCAGGGTGGTTAAACTAAACATAGCGTGAATGGAAATCCTATCAAGAAAACGAGTGAATGAATTAAATTATAGTGGAATGACTATCTTTCCGTACAGTCCTAAGTTCCTCGTTTCGCATTGCCCTACGGGCAATCTTGAGAGGCCGGGGCGTTCGCCCCCACAATGAGGAGGGACAATCTCAATTCTTACGCAAGATCCTCATTGTAAAAAACCTCTCAAACTCTCCCCCCTAAGTTATTCTAGGGGCTTCGCCCCTAGATACCCGTTTTCTCAAGAAGCTTTACGCAACTAGCTTTCAACACTTCGTTACACGCCCGAATGGGACTCTTTCAGAGGTTTCTATAGAAAGCTCTGCGAAAGGTCAGATTACTCTGTTCCTTCTCCCTTAGGGAGAAGGTCAGGATGAGGGAAACGTAGACTAAACCTAGGTTGGTGAAATCCCTCACCCCAGCCCTCTCCCTAAGGGAGAGGGGGTAAAGGGGATTTTGCAGAGGTTTCTATAGCTTTATACGACTAGTTGCAAACATCCCTTGGTTAATACTCTCGGTGTTTATAGATAAGTTTTAACAATGATTCAGCAAACCTTCGCCTTTGCCTCAGCCGAGGCTAGCATCGCCCCCCCCGCTTGGGTGAACGATTTACGGCACTGCCACCTCTGCCCCGATTTATGCCACCAACGACAACACATCGTGGTGGGGGCGTTACAACCTAGCCCCATTGTTCTGATTGGCGAAGCCCCTGGCCAACACGAAGATGAGCAAGGCCACCCTTTTGTAGGACGTTCTGGGCAGTTGCTTACCCAGTTGTTGGCCGAAGCCCAGATTCCACGGGGAAGCGTGGTAGGCATCGTCAACACGGTCAAGTGTCGCCCCCCCAACAACCGCAAACCAACCCAAGAAGAACTTGCCCAGTGTCGCCCGTGGTTGAAAAAACAATTGGCGTTGCTTCAGCCCCGTTTGTTGATTCTATGTGGCAGCACGGCGGTAGAAGCTCTACTGGATAACAAACAACCCATTAGCAAGCAACGGGGGCAATGGCACTCTGTGGTAGCCCTTGCAGGGGTGAACGATAACTTACCACTACAGGCGATGCCGATATTTCATCCTAGTTATTTATTACGCAATCACCGCCTTAGCGAGGGCAGCCCACGATGGCACACCCGCAACGATTTAGCCTTGGTAGCCGAGGCCTATCAACGCCTATGCCAAGATTTGCAAAGAGAGAAGAAACATCATGGCTAATACCGTATCGCCCATGCTGGAGGTGCTTACCTATGCCCTTACCTTGGTAGGGGGCTACTTGGTGTGCGTGTGTGTGTATAGTTTTTGCAAGCAACGCCACGAGCAAGCTCACGCATTAACGCCTCCTTCAGGGAATCAACAGTTCTTTTTTGCCAACAAGCAACTGCAAGGGATGTGGCTGGCTGCTAGCTTTGCAGCCTGTTGGTTTGGTGCCACCAGTACCAAAGGCTCCTTGGATGCCTACTATCACGAGGGCCTCAGCGGTGCATGGAAGATTGCCCTCCCCTCTCTGTTTAGCCTGTTGCTGTTACGCCTATGGATTGCCAAGCGGGTGTTTCATCAACCCGATGTCACGCTACCGCAAGCCATTGAACGAGCCTATGGCCAGTGGGGTAGGGGCGTGCTTAGTCTCTCGCTATTAACGCAGGGGATGGCCACGCTGGCAGCTCAGTTGTTGGCCGTCTACGGTGTATTAATGGCGACCTTTGGTAGCACCGTGGCTAGTGTGGGCATTACCCTGATGATGCTTGCCGTTAGCACCTACTGCATGTGGGGGGGCTTTGCCACCGTCGCCCTAACCGATGGGTGGCAGCTAATGCTGATGCTAGGCTGTTTTGCAGGATTGTTAGGCTGGTTAGGCTGGGCCTACTGGCACGATGCCACCCCCTTTTTACACTTTTGGCAGCACCAAGGCGATAGCTACACACAGGTGTTACAAGGGTGGCACGAGCATTGGGCTACCACGCTTACTGTGGCTATTGCTTGGGCTTTGGCTCCTGAAATGTGGCAACGCATGAAGGCCACCTCTACTGAAAAAACAGCCTTGCAAGCGGTTCACTGGGGCTGGGTGGCCTTGGCCTTATTGTACGGTGGTGTGGCCTGCATTGGCCTGTTAGCGGGGGGGGTGATTGGGGTTTCTCCGCCTGCGGGGGGAGCCTCAGATGTGCTAAGTAGGTTGGCCTTAACAGCCCCCCACCCACTGCTAGGAGCCTTGCTGGTGGTGGCCTTTTTAACCGCTGTTACCTCCACCATGGATTCCGTGTTGCACTGTGCGAGCCTGACGTTTAGCCATGATGTGGTGCATCGCTTTATTTGGCCAAAGGCGACTCCTGATCAAGTGCTTCGGGTGGCCAAGTTGTCGCTTTGGCTGTTGCCCCTGCCCGCCTTAGCCATCGCCTTGCAAGCTCCCTCATTGTTCAGCGTTATTTGGTTTGCGGCCGATGTGTATGCCTGTACGGCCACGGTACCCTTAATCGTCGTTTTGGCTACGGCACACCCACACCGCTTGGCTGGGCAAGTGGCCTTTGGCGTTGGCTGTGCAGGGGCTACCCTGATTGCTTGGGTTCACTACGCCAAGCTCCCTTGCTTTGGCTTACCCACGGAAGCCCCCTATGCCTTAGGAACGATGCTAGCCAGTGCCGTGGCTTACGCTGGGGTGGCCTCTCTAGTGCCTCGCCGAGGATCTACAACCTCTCAAACGCAGATACCCACGCAGGAGACATCCGCATGAACCACAACACTGGGGGCTGGCAAGCGTGGAAAAAAACACTCAATCGACTGGTGCTTTGGGTGCAGGCCTGTCATTATCGCTCGGTGGCGTGTGTGCCTTGGTGGTGGTGGGGTCTGTGCTTGGTGCCTAGCCTGGTATACGGTGGCGTGGTTCGGCTACGAGCATGGCTCTATGCTCACGGCTGGTATCGTACGCATCGGGTACCTTGCACCGTCGTTTCAGTGGGGAACCTAACAACAGGCGGCACAGGCAAAACACCTATCGTTAAAGCCTTGCTTAAAGCATGGATACAGGAAGGCAAGCGAGTGGTGGTGCTTAGCCGTGGTTACGGTGCCGTACGCCCCCAAGCCTATGCCCAAGCCACCCACCCCGATTATGGCGATGAAGCCTACGAGCTTCAACAGGCTTGTCCGCAAGCCACGGTGATTGTGGGTAGAAACAGAGTGGCCAACGCCCAACGAGCCTATCACGAGTATCAGCCCGATATTATCATTTTGGATGATGGTTTTCAGTATTTGCCCTTGCACCGAGACGTCAACCTCTGCTTGGTGGATGCCCTGCAAGGGGTGGGTAACGGACAACTCTTGCCCCTTGGTCCCCTGCGTGAACCTTTCTCTGCCTTGCAACGTGCAACGCAGGTATTTCTAACCAAATGCCCGCACGCCCCTGATTCACCCGAGGCTCAAGTGTTACTGTGTGATTGGAAGCAACGGTTCCAGCCCTACCTGCAGCCTGCCGTACTCGCTACCCTTGCCCTTAGCGGCGCCACGCTTGAAGCTCCAAGGCCGTATCTTGCCTCTGCTATAGAGGCCTCGCCTACGCCCACGGCTTGGCTGGCTGTTACGGCGATTGCTCAACCCCAGAACTTCTTTCAAGCACTGCCCACGCCCCCCTTGGCCACCGAGATACTGCCTGACCATGCCCCCATCACGCCACAACATTTGCATCACTGGCTAGCAGAACGACACCGCCTACAGCAACAACACCCCTCTGTGCGGGTAGGTATTGCCATCACCGAAAAAGATGCCGCCAAACTGACCCCCTACCAGCACACCAAGGCCTTGCACGAAGCCCTTAGCCACCTTTGGGTGTTTCCTCTTCAGGTGACGCTACCCACCACGTTTTTGGACTAGGGGCTGTTTGCAAATAAATTACTGTAACTATAGAAAGCTCTGCAAAAGCCCATTCGGGCGTGCAATGAAGGGTTGAAAGCTAGTTGCGTAAACCCCTTTGAGAAATCGGGTTTATAGGGGCGAAGCCCTTATAAATACTAAAGGGGGGAGAGTTTGAGAGGGAGGAACGGCCTCTCAAAGTCGTCTGAAAGACGACACGCAACGAGAAGTAAGAAAGAAGCGGTTTACAACTATTTGTAAACAGTTCCTAAGATGTGATTGCTTGTAGAAAGAGCTTCTTGTATACTCCTATATTAGAGACTTTTATTTTTAAAATCGTGCCTACCTACTGATACTAATCACACCAAGTCGCTTACCATCGTTTATGTTGGGAATACCATGACTACCTTCACCTATTTTGCCACCATTTATTGGCTCTACCATCCTGATGCTCAGGCGAGTGTTCAACAGCTTCAAAACGATTTATTGGCAAGGTTAGCAACGCCTCCTGTGTTTAGCTCGTGTCGTTTAGGCGTACACCGTAAAGATATCGTTGCCCCCTCGCAACTGCCACAGCCTTCTACCGTCATTATCATTAGCCCACCGCAAACCGAGGCAATTCAAGCCATGCACGAGTTTCAGGTGGCCTTGCACTTAAACGATTTACAAAGTTGCTGGGTGTTAACCAAAGGGCATACCTTAGCCAGTGTAAAGCAAGTGCTTCAAGCGCATCCTGCCAGTTTAGCCACCAGCCTAACGGCGTCGTTTTTTATTCAACGCCACGTTTTATCTGGTAAACACGCAGAAGAGGCGGGCTTACACATTGACCCTCTGTTGCTAGCCACCATCAACGAGCCTATGTTGAATGATTTAGCACATCATCCCTATCTGCAACTTCAAGATGAGTCGTTATTGCCACACGATACCAGTATTCAGTTGAATGACAATGAAAAATGGATTCTTCGGGGGATTATTCAAAATCATTCACTCGATACCATTGCTGCCAACTTGTGTTTGTCGCCTTATACGGTTAAAAGTTACCTAGGGCATATTATGGATAAACTGGGTGTTCATGATCGGACCCAAGCGGTGTTGCAAGCCTTACGGCAAAATCTTCTAAACTAAAGAGTTATATCAATTAAAGTCTTAAATAGCGTATCCCTACGCTTGTCCCTTTGTGTTGCCCGTTGGGCAACGTAGAGAGGCCGTTCCTCCCTCTCTACAACTCTCCCCCCTAAAGTTATTGAGGCATTTAACTAATTAGATGGTATACTTTTCTTTTGTTTAGAAAGAGAAGTGTGTGCTATATGAACTGCCCTAAATGTGGAAGTAGCGAAAAATCAAAAGCTGGATTTGTTAAAGATGTACAACGTTGGCAATGTAAAAACT
>JBJTUB010000231.1:0-8306 GCA_046080465.1 Vampirovibrionales bacterium
TTAAACCACTGTTCCATGTTGGGTAGGGGGGCTAGTGTTAGATTGTTCAGTTCCCACAGAGCCCATTGCTTGCACGCTGCTAAACGAACGTCGGCATCGTCACTCATTAAGCGTGTGTGATACGCCGTTAGTAAATCGTGACGTTCTTCAAGGGGAATGTGATTGACGTAGGGTTCCCAGTAATGCGGAGAAAGCACATGCGCCCCTTCTTGATAAAAATAGCGGATTTCTTCATCGGTTGCTAGAAAAATACCCCGTAAAACCAAGCCCGTTACTCGTTCTGGATGACTTTGAGCATAGGCCAAGGCCAGCGTCGACCCCCACGATCCGCCCACCACCAGCCAGCGTTCAAGGCCTAGGTGTTCACGCAATTGTTCAATATCACGCACAAGATCCCACGTGTTGTTGTGCTCTACACTGGCAAAGGGAGTGCTTCGCCCTGAGCCTCGTTGATCGTGCAGAATGAGGCGAACCCTATCGGGGTTGAAGAGTTGGCGGTGGCGTTCGTTGCAGCCCGTGCCAGGGCCTCCGTGTAGAAACAGGACAGCCTGCCCCTGTGGATTGCCAACTTCTTCAAAATACACCCGATGCCCTTGGCCAACGGCTAAATGGCCGTGGTTATAGGGCGAGAGTGGTGGATAGCTTGGCACGGCAGGAAATTGAGACGCATCAAATAAAGTAATAGTCATGAGTAATAACCCTCTTTCTAGGGCCGGTGCAATGAGAGATGTTGCTATTGCCAGCCTCCCCCGAGGGTACGATATAAAGCGATTCTTGTACCCATCAGCTCCATTTTAATCGAAACCAACTCTTTTTGAGCCACCAAGCGTTCTTCTTGTGTTAACAACACCTCAACATAATCGGCCTTGGCATAACGAAAGAGACTGTTGGCAATCTCTACCGATTCGTTCAACAGTGCCACTTCCTTCTGTTTTAAAGCAAGGCTTTGTTGCATGTTTTTTGTTTTGGCCAGTTGATTCAACACATCTGTGTAGGCTTGCAACAATGTTTGCTCGTAAGCAAAGATGGCCTGCACTTGCGTGGCATCGGTGGTTCGGATACGAGCCAAAATAGCTTTTCTATTGATGAGTGGTGTCATGATTTCACCCAAGGCATTGTACACCAACGAGGTTGGGTTAAAGAGAAAGGTAGGATCAAACGCAGAAAAACCAATGCCCGCCTTAATACCCACACTAGGATACAGCTGGGCTTGAACACTTTTTAAATCGAGTTTCGTTGCTTGAATCGCGAACATGGCTTGGCGAATATCTGGGCGGTTTTCCAACAGTTGAGCAGGTACCCCCGTTTGCAACACGGCTACGGGCAGGGTCATGAACCTTTCGGAGTGCCGTAATATCGGGCGTTCTTCATACACACCCGTTAAAAAACGAAGTCGGTTTTCAGTTTCAACGATTTGTTGTTTTAGTTCAAACCGTTGCGTTTTGGTATCTAGTAACTGAGCTTGAAACCGATTGACGGCCAGTTGATTCGCCCGAGCATACTGTTTAAGCAGTTGCATTTTGTGACACGCCGCCGATTGCACGGTGATGTTTTGATCCAGTATTTTAAGAGAATTATCCAACGCCATGAGTTCGTAATAGGTACGGGCAATTTCTGCCACCAGCCGTGCAACCAAAAAATATCGGCCTTCTTGTTGGGCGAGTAGACGCATACTGGCAGCATCTTTTGCGTTGCGTAGCTTCCGCCAAATATCCACTTCCCAGCTAAAATTAGCCCCCACATCTAGGTTTAGGCTGCGTGAACGAAGCTCATTTTTTTCAAACAGCTTCTCTTGAAGCCCCTCATCGGTATGTTCTGAGTTTTTTCGGTGGCCTAGCCCAAAGCCCAAACCGACTTTAGGTAAATACTCACCTTGCTTTTCTTGCACCTCGTTGCGGGCAATTTGTACATCTTGCTCAAAAATCTTGAGTTCTTGATTATTCGCAAGAGCCGTATCAATGAAGGTACTAAGATAATCATCAGCAAAAAAAGTTCGCCAGTTGATGAGAGCCGCATTGGCCTGAGGATTTTCAGGGGACAGGGGGAGTTCTTTAGCGGGAGCTTCAACGGAGGTAGCAGGCGTATAGGTGTTGGGGATGTTGACTCGTACTTGTTTTTTACTCAACGGCACAGGATGAAAAAACTGCGAGATTTTTGAAGTGTGAGGCCGTTTAAACCAAGTAAAGGCCATTGCCTCGGTATGAAGAGTCGTGGTAATAATGGCAAGCATTAACATGTAGCGAATGAGAAAAATAGGGTTCATAAAAAAACTATCCTAAAGGGATTCAGGGTCACAACTATCTAGGCAGTGTCGATAATCAGCCCATAACGGGTATTTTCTTTGTCAAAACAAGCCGTTTTTTGGTTATGTAGTATGTCTACACGCCCTCAAATCCGTTTGTTTTTCCTCGAAAATCCTCCATTCTTGACTAATTATCGACACTACCTACTGTTTAGGCTTAAAACGTTGGGCGATGCGTTGCAGCAATCGCTTTAGTTTGTGTCGCTTTGTTTTTGATAAAGAGTGATGTTTTACTGCCGTCAGTTCGGTAAGGGGAACCAGTGATTCATCGTTCAGTAGTTTTTTGCCATCCACTAAGCTGGCAAAAATAACGTATAGCCCTGGTATCACCAGCACGCCAATGAAGGTACCAAACAACATACCCCCCATGGCCGAAGAGCCAAGCGTTTTGTTCCCAATCGCCCCTGCCCCATGCGAAAGCATTAAAGGCACCAGCCCAGCCATGAACGCAAACGAGGTCATCAAAATCGGGCGGAATCGCATCTTGGCACCCTCTAGGGCGGCTTGTAAAATGGTATAGCCTTCGTTTCGTTTTTGAATCGCAAACTCGACAATCAGCACGGCATTTTTACCTAGTAATCCTATTAAGGTAATAATGGCAATTTGTGCAGACACATCGTTTGCCAAGCCCATCAGGCGAAGCATCACAAACGACCCGAAAATCCCGACGGGTAACGAAAACAACACAGCCAACGGCAGTACAAAGTTTTCGTACTGTGCCGCCAACACCAAGTAAACAAACAACACCACCACACAAGCGATAATGGTAAACTCGTTACCACGCTTGGCTTCATCGTAGGAGAGATCTTCCCATGCAATATCGTAACCCGTGGGTAGGGTTTCTTCTGCCACGGCTTTAATGGCGTTAATGGCCTCGCCAGAGGTAAAGCCCTTGGCAGGTAACCCCCGAATCACAGCGGAATTGTACATGTTGTAACGTGTGATTTCGTTGGCTCCCTTGGTTTTTTCGGTGGTAATCAACGAGGTATAGGGAACCATCTCGCCGTAATCATTCTTAACATAAAAAATTATTGAGGTCGTCAAGATTTCTGCGATATTCAGGGCTAGCTTGGGTAAAGACCTTGAAAAATCGGCCATACTTAATAAACCCTTGTTCGTAGGAGCCACTGTTTAAAATGTTGAGGTTGTTCATGAGGTTCTCAATCGAGACCCCTTTTTGGGTGGCTGCTTCATTATCAATTTTAATGTCGTATTGCGGATACGAGGCATTGTAGAACGTAAACAAGCCAGTCAATTCTTTGCGTTTCGCTAGGTTTGCCATAAAGTCCTTGGTTATTTTTTCAAGCTCTTGGTACTTGGTATCGCCTGATTTATCCAGCAATCGTAAGGAAAAACCAGCCGAAGAACCAAATCCAGGAATTGCGGGCGGTTCAAAAAACTCGATTTTGCCTCCCAAACCTTGAGCTTTTTCTTCCAGTGCTTCAATAATCTCATGGACACTTTCTTTGCGTTCTTCCCAGTTATCCAAGTTGATTAAGCAGGTACCTGCGTTAGAACCTCGCCCATCGGTCATAATTTCGTAGCCCACCATGGAGGTGACCGAATCCACTCCCTTGACGGTTTCGGCCACTTCCTCTAAGCGATTCACCACTTGATTGGTGTATTCTAGCGAGGATCCTGAAGGCGTTTGTACAATGCCGTAAATCGTTCCTTGATCTTCAACAGGTACAAACCCTGAAGGCACCAGCTTGTTAAAGACAACAATACCCACCACAGAGAGTGCCAGTATCACAAAGGTTAAGCCTTTTTTGGTGATGAATCGATTCAGAATCGCCATGTAGCCGTTGGAGACACGTTCAAACTGAGCGTTGAATTGATCCATGCCCCGTTGCAACAGGTTTTTAGAAGGAGCCACCCCTTTATGAGGCCCATGCCCACCACCGTGACGTTTAAGTACCATGGCACACAATACAGGGGTGAGTGTTAAAGCGACCAAGGCCGAAATAAGAATCGAGCTAGACATCGTCACCGCAAACTGGCGATAAAACACCCCTACGGGCCCTGGCATAAACGCAATCGGGCAGAATACCGAGACCATCACCAAGGTAATGGCTAAAATAGCCCCGCCCAATTCGCCCATGGCTTTTTGGGTGGCCACCAACGGAGATAGCGTTGGGTCCGCCTCCATTTTACTATGCACGGCCTCTACCACGACAATGGCATCATCGACGACAATACCAATTGCCAATACGAGAGCAAACAACGTAATCAGGTTAATGGACATGCCAAATAACAGCAAGACAAAAAACGCCCCCACCAACGAGATAGGCACGGCAATAATGGGGATAATGGTAGAACGCCACTCGCCCAAGAACAAGAAGACCACCAACGTTACCAAAATAAAGGCATCACGAATGGTTTCAAGCACCTGAGTAATGGAGGCATCTAAAAACTTGGAAACATCGTAACTGTAGCGTATTTTTACGCCGTCAGGGAACTCTTTTTCTAGTTCGGCTACTTTCTCTTTAACGTTGCGAATCACCTCTTGGCTATTGCTGGTGGGCGTTTGTTTTAGAATCATGGAGGCCGAAGGCTTGCCATCTAAATTTGAATAAATATCGTAAAACTCGCTCCCTAGCTCCACGGTAGCAACATCACGCAGTTTTACCATTTCGCCAAACTCTGAGTTTTTGATCACAATATTCTCGTATTGTTCAGGCTCATTGTAACGCCCCACATAGTTGAGGGTATATTCTGTGGATTGAGCCGTTTTCCCCGAGCTTAACCCCAAGCGTCCTGGCCGAGCAATAATACTTTGTTCACTAATAGCCTTCACCACCTCTTCAGGAGAAATACCATAGGCACGCAAGCGATCAGGCTTCAACCATACTCGCATGGCATAGGTGCGTGTACCCAAAATATTGACGTTGGCGACCCCTGGAATCCGTTGAAGTTCTGAATTGATACGAGTATAGGCGTAGTTAAACAAAAATTTTTGATTAATGGATTTGGAATCGGAATAAAGATCAATGTACATCAACATGGAAGGTTGCAGCGGCAGAATAATGACCCCTTCACGCTGAACCAAATCAGGTAGAGAGGTCATCACTTGATCGACACGGGTTTTAACGTTCACCACGGCTTGGTTGGGGTCTGTGCCTGGCTCAAAGACAATCCGCAAGGTGGCCTCGCCCGCACTGGTCGCATCAGAGGCGATGTACCGCATGCCTTGCACGCCGTTGATGGCTGTTTCAATGGGAATTAAGGTGGATTTTGTGAGCGTATCGGCACTCGCCCCAGGGAAGGCGATAAAAACATTGACTACGGTGGGGGCAATTTTAGGAAACTGTGAAATGGGCAACTGTTGCATGGAGAACAGCCCAAAAAAACAATCAGAATTGAAATGACGATTCCTAGAACAGGACGTTTTAAAATATTTTGAAACAGGGCGTGACCATTCAATAATTAGGGCTATCGCCCGTGTATGAGTTTTTAATTTGCGTACAGATTTAGCTGGGCAAACACCGTTTTTGGATCCAACCGTTTGTAGTGGATGGTTTCACCTTTTTCGAGTTTGTTTTGACGTTCCAGTAGATACATCTTATTGGGGGCTAGCCCAGAACGCAATACAAAAATATTGGGAGCTTCCTTAGCCACCACAATTTCACGCTCGTGCAAGACACCTTGAGAATCGACCACGGTTATAAACTTTTTATCTAATACTTCATAGGTCGATTTTTGAGGCACGGTGATGGCTTTTTGAAGTGTTTTTGGCCACAGCACCTTGCCCGTTTGCCCATAACGCAATAGATTATGAGGATTATTAAATGTGGCTCTAAACGCCACATTGCCCGAGGTGTTGCTAAAATCAGATTCGATGGTTTCAATCGTTCCGACCTCAGGATACAACTTATTATTGGCGAGCTTTAAACGTACCGTCTGATGCGGATTCCGCTGGCGTTGTTCCATGTAATCTAAATACAAGGCTTCAGGCACATTGAAATAGACCCACATTTTGTGATTATCGCTCAAGGTGGTTAATAAATCGCCTTCAGCCAACAGACTCCCTGTGCGAATATCGCCAAACTTCCCAATCAATCCGCTAAAGGGGGCGCGAATTTCGGTGAAGTTGAGGTTTGTTGTAGCCAAGCGATATTCCGCCTGAGCCTTCGCTAGTTTAGCGGTAGACATGGCGGCCTCTGTTGGGGAAATAATGTTTTTATCTGCCAAGGCTTTATTGTTAGCCAATTCTACTTTGTTAAGATCAATTTCGGCTTGGCTACGTTGCACATCGGCTTTGTAAAGCGAGGGGTTGATTTGAAACAACAACTGCCCCTTACGAACGGATTGCCCTTCATCCACATAGATTTTTTGTAAATAGCCTTTTTCAAGCGATCAAAGTTCCGAGTGCTGAATAGAACGAATTTGACAAACATACTCGTCATCTAAATAAACATCTTGCACCAAAGGGGTCGTTACTTCAAAACGAATCTCTTCATGCGTGGATTGAGAGTCACAAGCCGTTAGTAAGAACGAAGGTATCAAAACAACACAGGCAGACAAAAAAAACAGTACATTTTTAACTGGTAATAGTTTAAAAAACAGGGTAACGATTCCAAAAGCTAATAAGTGATTCTTAATCTTAATTTAAGATTAACTCAAAAATGCGAAAAAGCAAGTCGAATATTCTTCTAAGGATTTCCTGCTGGCAATGCCTGACAAAATCGCTGCGTAATGTGATGCGGGCGTGTAATAGCCGAACCTATCACCACGCTGTAAGCCCCATATTCAAAGGCTTTATGCACTTGCCAAGGCTCCCACACACGGCCTTCTAAAATAATGGGGGTATTGGGGGTCTCTTTTACCAAGGCATCGAGTAAGTCATAGTCGGGTTGTTGTTTAGGGCTAGTGGCTTGGCTCGCTAAGGTATAGCCTGCTAAGGTGGTACCAATACAATCAAAGCCTAACGCCACGGCTTGCAAGCCATGGGCGAGCGTATCTACATCTGCCATTAGTTGCACCTGCGGATACGCTTGCCGTAGCGTTTGCACGGTTTGTGCAAGGGTGAGGCCATCGGGTCTGGGGCGTGAGGTCGCATCGAGTGCCACGATGGCTACCCCTGTGCTAGCTATCTGCAAGGCATCGGCTAGGGTTGCCGTAATGTAGGGTACATCACTGGCTAGGCTAGGCAGCACCGTTGGTTTGTGCAAGCCAATGGTTGGCAAACAAGGGCGTTGTTGGGCATAGTGCTTCATTACCTGTGGGTTCGCCAAGCGTAACCCTTTCGCTCCGCCTTGCAACACACTTTCGCACAAGGCGGTTAGGATAGGCGTAGGGTAGAGCGGTTCCGTGGCATCGGCTTGAACGGAGACGATAAGTTGATGTTGAAGCTGTTGGAGTGCCGTGGTCATGGAGGGGAGCCACCTTTGCTAATGGGCTTTTGCAGAACTTTCTATAGAAACCTCTGCAAAACAAACTTGCTCTGTTCCTTCTCCCTTAGGGAGAAGGTTAGGATGAGGGAAACGCAGGCTACACCTAGGTTGGTGAAATCCCTCACCCCAGCCCTCTCCCCAAGGGAGAGGGGGTAAAGGGCCTTTTGCAGAGTCTTCTATAGTTTATTATCGTAGCACCCGCACACGCCAGGAGCAAGAATCCCCTTCTCGTCGAACTCCATCACTTGATGGACGTTTGTTCAGATTCCTATGCTTCATTGACGACGCCTTGCTAGACTGCACACTAAAGCGTAAGAACTTTATTCTTGAAAGACCTGTGTATTTAGGTGTGTTTTAACAGTGTTGCTAGGTATCGTTATTTTGACGATACATCCCTGTTAAAGGAGGTATTGACAAGGCAAAGACCCCTCCACGGCTTGCACCCAAAAAAGGAAGCTAGGCCACCTTACACTATTTTTTACTTGCACATTTTGAGTACTTGTGTTGAAATATTAGTATTATCCTCATTTGGATAACCAAAGCCCCTGATTTTTGTGTCCCTTGTCTGATTCAACTGTTTGTTGTTTGGGTAGTGTGCTATGTTAGGTGCA
>JBJTUB010000232.1:0-4638 GCA_046080465.1 Vampirovibrionales bacterium
CCCCCTAAGTTACTCTAGGGGCGAAGCCCCTAGATACCCCTGTTTTTATTAGTAATTCTACTGATTTTTAACAACTTAACAAGAGCTAGTCTAGGTTTGGACAACTTTTTTCAAAACAGCTTTTAGTTAATACTCTCAATAAATATAGGTTTATAGTTTTTTAAAAAGTTTTTTAGGGATAGGCTAGACGAGGAGCCTAGACACGTTTGTGAAGGAGTGTAGACAGAACTACATGACTGAACAAACGGGGCGTAGCGACAAAGTATAGACATGCAAAAGAAACTTTTTAAGAGACTATACATGTTGAACACCATCACTCATCCCACTGTTTTTAAAAATAAAAGCATGAACTTTTAATACGTTCCTCTTAGAATCAACCACTTTGTATGCTCCACACACCGTTACCACAAACACCTCTTCCATCCGCTTTAGGGGGGCTTCCCCATCGTAGGCAACAACTCCAGTTCACTGGTATTGAGCTAGCAACCACAGAGCCAGCAGAAGCGAGTACAACGCAGGCTCCCACCGTGCCTATCCCGCCTGAACCCTTGAGTGCAACAAGTGCACCCACCCGTGTTTCCCCCTTGGAAGCACAAGCCCAAAAACAGCAACGTACCAAAGGTCAATACGTGTTTGATGCCTTTTTGTATCCATTTCTAACAAATTTTGCTGTGTTTGCCTTTTCTGTATATGTTACTCACCAAAGTAACTTTGGACCCCAAGAGACGGTTTTAACAAAACGTGGTGATGCGTGTGTTAAGTTTGCTCAAGAAAAGCTAAAATTTAGCGAAGATAAGGCGAAAGCTGCGGTCTTGATACTATCGTCGTTTTTAGATGGTTCCTTTTTAAGAAAACGTGGTGATGCGTGTGTTAAGTTTGCTCAAGAAAAGCTAAAATTTAGCGAAGCTAGTGCGAAAGCGGCGGTCATGGTCATGTGGTCGTTTTTAGATGGTTGTTTAATGGCTCCTGTGGTGAAACTCTTTGAAGATCGGCGTAACGATATTGCTCAAAAAATTGATAAAAAATTAGGTACAGAGCCTGATGACCCCGATGCTTACAAGCAAGAACCCAAACAAACATGGGGTAGTGTGTTGGGTGGACGCTTTGTAACGGCGGGTATTGTTGTACCTACTGCCACGGTATTAAGTAAAGTGAAGGTAGGTCAAGACAAGAAAAATTCACTAAACGATGTTCTTTTCTACAATCCAGGCCATAAGGCAGGCGAATGGGTAGAAAAAAACCTACCCCCTGTAAAGAAACTTTTCCCCCCAGGATTTGACATAGCTGGATTGTTTAAAACGATGGCCTTTGAAGCGTTCTATACCTCTGTTTGCACGGCTGGGCTTTACGTTTCTTCTCGGTTATTTGCCACGTTAGCCCAAAAGTTTAACGAGAAAAAAGAGGCTCCGTTGAAAGAGGGTGCCACGGTAGCCAAGCAACCGTCCACACCCACACCCGCAACCGTAACAACGGGCTTAACACCAGCATAACCCTCGACAACCCCTTTTGCAGAGGTTCACTCCCTCGCCCTTCGAGAGAGGGCTGGGGAGAGGGATTTCACAAAGCTAGAGAGACGAAATGCTCTCTAGATAGTGTCGTCACGAAGTCAAGAATGGAGGAAGTTCAAGGAAAAACAAACGGCTTTTGTAAAACGCTTGCGTTTTCTCGCTTGCGGGCGTGTACACAGAAGTACATAACGAAAAAACGGATTGTTTTGACACAGAAGTTACCCATTATGGACCTTGTGACGACACTATCTAGCTTTGTTGTTTAATACACAGCTGCAAAGCTTCAATCAACTCTTCAAACCGATCTCGTTCCCAGCCGTCACTTATAAACCGCCGTAACTGACGCAACTCCTGCAACAGGCTCATACTATCGTTATACCAGTGGCTACCGTGCTGACGTTGCTTTTGCTGAACGTAACAGGTGGCCACCCACGTCGATTCCTTCACACTCAGCAGACCATTGGCCACGCTTGAAAGCAAATTGGCTTCAATGGCGTGCTTAGCTTCACGATGATGCTGTGCTAAATCGGCAATGGTTCTTGGTAATCGCCCCCCAGCATGCGAAACAGTTGAAGCTCGCCCCCGATCAAGAGGCGTTGTCCGCCCAGCTCGTCGGGTAGAGGCGTGTCGTTGGTGTGAAGATGAAGCAAGCGTCATTGTGTAAAATCAAAGCTCCTTGTTACTACTACCGAAAAACCATGCTTCCATCATACGCAAGTAGTAGCTAGCTAGGGCTTCACGCTCTAAAACCTACACCCCCTGTAGGAGCTTTCAAACAAAATCAAGGGTCACCCTTCCCCTATTTAGAGGAACTTTCACAACGAGTGTCGCTTCTTGCATGGCTGCTTTGCTATAGTGAGGAGCATTCACGATAATGTCGTTGTCAATGATAGTATGGAAAGTGAGTTTCAAGCGGTGCCACTAAAGCGACCCCTCTTTTGTTTAATAGGCCTGTTAAGTTGGCTCCTTCTTCCCAGCCTGATGATGGCCTCTCCTGTGTTGGCTGTTGGCTTGCCCACCCCGCCTGAAGGCGTCTTGGCTGCCCCCAGTAGTCAAAGCACTCCTAGCCCAACCGATGTACAACAACTCAAGCAGGTGTTAGTCAATTTACACATTCAATACGAAAAACTAAGCAGAGAAAACTATCAGCTTCATCAACAGTTGCAACAAGCCACTGCCGTAACCATTCAGCCCACCACCCCTACAGCCCCCACCGAAGAATTGATTCGCTTACGGCAACAATTACAACACCTACAAACCGAGCATCAAGCGTTAAAAGCTAAAAAAGAGACCTCCACTACGGCCACCGATACCCATCGCTGGGAAAAAGAAGTCGCTCAACTCAAGCAACAACTTCAACAGTTGCAAACGCAACATCATCAACTAGTCTCCAAAACCGAACAACACACCGAGCAAGAACTGCCCACCGTTGTACGCGAACGTTTACTCAAAGCCAAGCAAGAGCTTGAAAAAGCCAGCAACACCATTCACGATCAAAATAACCGTATTGCCCTATTAAACGAGAAAATCAATACACTCCAAAGCTTGCAAGAACAACAGCCCGTCAGCTTGGTAGGCATCAGTGAAGAGCCTCAAGCAGAGCTACAGCAATTACAGAAACAGCTAGACCGTTATGAAAAAGAGTTAGCGGAACTCCGTGCGTTTAAAAGCAACCTCAACAAGCAAAGCCCCTCTAGCAATCATTTAGCAGGGGGAGGCGCCACCGTTACACCTGTGGCCACTAGTTTAGATAGCAAAAAAGCCCTACAATTGCTACAGGCCACCTTGGCTCCTGAAGGCAGCTTAAGCTTAGATCAACAACAGCAATTGGCTCAATTACCTTGGTACACCAACCCCGAACTGATGGGTAACTACGCGTTGTTTCTTAAGCAACAACAAAAATCCTTAGCGGCAGAAGCCTTACTAAAGCTTGCCTTAGTGTACACCCCAAACGATGAAGCCTTATACTATAACTTAGGGAATCTGTACTTGCAAACCGATCGATTAAAAGAAGCGGAACAGGCCTACCAGCAGGCTCTCACCTTAAACAACGATTACAACAAGGCACGCTATAATTTAGGGTTACTTTACTACAAGCAAGGTAACAAAGTCGCTTGTAAACAGGTGTTGGAGCAGTTTATAACCACCACTCAAGACGAGCAACAAAAAACCAAAGTCGCTCAATTCGTGAAAACCCTAGCCTTATAAAAGGACAAACGCCCCAGCCTCTCAACATTGCCCAAAGGGAAACTTACCACTAAGCTGAGACGTTCCTACTATCGAAAGCTCTTTTGCACAGCTTTCGATACTATCAAACCTTTACTTAGGGAGTAGGAGTAGAAGTACCAACAGCAGTAATGCTCGTCACCACACCACCATTTACATACGTATAGGTAGCATTAAAGCCAACTAACTCCTCATCATTACAGGTAATCAACGTGGCTGACGTTAATGCGCAAATCGCCTTATCGCCTTTTAAAATAGGTAAGCCTATAAACTTTCTGTTGTCTCCCGTTCCTAAATTAGGTGCAAACGAAGGAGCTGGGCCATAGTCAGCCACAAATTCCTTAAAGCCACCGTCTGTATCCGTAGGCGAGGGAAATCGACCTTTGGCGGCAACAAAGCTACTTAACGAGCTTGTTAATTTTTGTCCAAAATCTTGTAATAAGCTTTTTTCAGCATTAGCGGTTAAATCCACAAATTGGGTCGCCGTTAAGGCTGCCAAAATACCAATAATTGCAATAATTAAAGCTAATTCAATCAAACTAAAGCCTTGTTTAACCAACGTATCATTTCTTCTAGCTTGTACCATAGCACCTGTTTTCAACATACAGCATTCCTTAATATCTACCACATTAACCAAAACATCCAACATTATTATACTTGTTTTTATACAGAAATCCTACTAAAAAAATATTTCAAACGTTCGCTTTTAATATATCGACTCATTCAGTAACGTATTTAATTTTCTTAATAAAGTAGTTACATTGAGAGTATTAACTAAAAGCTATTTTGAAAAAAGTCGTCTAAACCTAGACTAACTCTTGTTAAGTTGTTAAAAATCAGTAGAATTACTGATAAAAATAGGGGTATCTAGGGGCGAAGCCCCTAGAATAACTTAGGGGGGAGA
>JBJTUB010000233.1:0-1190 GCA_046080465.1 Vampirovibrionales bacterium
CGCTCTTGCATGAATAGAGCTTGCGTAAAAGGTTAGGCTGTTGGGCATTCATCGCACGGGCGGAAGCCCTCCCCGCTTGGCACCCGCCATCTAAAGGCCAAAGCACTAAAAAAACTCACCCCCCCCCGTAGCGGTATAAAACCTAGCCTTGATGTGTCTTTACGCTGGCCACTTTATCGGCCATGGTTTGGTGTCTATCGGTACGGGTGCCAAACTTTAGGGTGCTGGTAATGCGTGGGGCCCCCATGGCATGAACGGCCTCGTGACACTGTTTAATCACCTGCATTACGGTATCCCAGTCGCCTTCAATGTTGGTGCCATAGGCATGAAGACTGTAGTTGAGTCCGCTAGCGGCAATCACCTCTTCGCATTTGGCTACATGGCTCGCCACAGAAACCCCTACGCCAAGGGGAACAACGCATAAATCGGCAATAACAAACATGGGTGTTGTGATCCTTTTTTCTTTTATAAGCTAAACCAATACGCAAGCAACGCCAAGGTTTTGGCATCTTTTAACTGGTGCGTTTTTAGCAACGCCTGCAACGCTGTTTTAGTGTAGGGCTTTAGCGTGATGGCCTCCTCTTCATCTATCGGGCGATGCGTTTCGGCTAAATAGAGACCTCTGGCGGTGTACAAATAAATACGCTCATCACAAAAACCAGGGGCGGTATAAATAAAGCCCTGCTCTTGCCATTGTGTTGCCTGATACCCTGTTTCTTCCCACAGTTCACGCTGTACGGCTTCAAAGGGTGTTTCGCCGTCAACATCCAGCTTGCCAGCGGGGGCTTCGAGTAAAAACTCGCCAGTGGCATAGCGAAACTGCTCAATTAACAGGGCGGTTTGTTCATCCAGCAAGGGCAAGACGCACACGCCCCCAGGGTGGGTGACCACATCTCGCTGACGCTGTTCGCCATTGGCCAAACGCACGGTATCGTGATGGGCTTGCACAATGCACCCTTGGTAGGGTGTCTTGCGGTCGATTTGCACCTCGGGTAAGGCGGATTCGGTAGGGAGGCTCATGAGGTAGGGCTTTCTCTAGGATTGAATAGGGTTATAGTATTTTAAATAATTTACGACTCTTTTCCAAAGATGTGTTGAATGGCTTCGTAGAAGGCTAGCCCTAAACGTATTCCATTGGTTACAACCCGCTTGAGCACCGCCCACCACCCCTCAATCGGGTTCAAATCAGG
>JBJTUB010000234.1:0-4485 GCA_046080465.1 Vampirovibrionales bacterium
CTAGACTAACTCTTGTTAAGCTGTTAAAAATCAGTAAAATTACTAATAAAAACAGGGGTATCTAGGGGCGAAGCCCCTAGGGTAACTCAGGGGGGAGAGTTGTAGAGAGGGAGGAACGGCCTCTCTACGTTGCCCAGAGGGCAACTTAAGGCAGGAGACTAACATCGTTTGTAAACAACCTTTAGTTAACACTCTCAATAAACCTAGGGGGGAGAGTTGTAGAGAGGGAGGAACGGCCTCTCTACGTCACCGCAGGTGACACAAGGCGACAAGCGTAGGGAGTCGCTATTTAAGTTTTTAATTGGTATAAACAGCGTGTTACGTTGCAGAAGACCGCAACCGAGGATCCAGCCATAACAAGGCTATATCCGCCAGAAAATTACCAATCAGTAACAGTAAACAGGCAATCATCAGGCTGGTCATCACCAAGTTGGTATCCCCCGTCATGGCGGCTTGAAACGTTAACATACCTAAGCCAGGGTAGTTTAAAATGGTTTCAGTCAGTAAGGCCCCTGAAAGTAACCCCGCAAACTCCATACCTAGCACCGTCACTAAAGGATTCAAAGCATTGCGTGCAACATGCTTCCACAACAGCCACAGGGTAGGCACTCCTCGGCTTTGGCTCATGCGTATGTAGGGTTGTTGCAGTACCCGTAAGGTGTTGGCCTGCATTTGCTGAAACAGGCTCGGCCACGCCACCCCAGCCAGTACCAAGGCGGGGGGTAGGGCGTGTAAAAGTCTATCTGCCCCTTGCACCACCCACGAGGCCTCTACAAACTGGGGCGAACACACACCCCCATACGGAAGCCAACGAGTTTGCACCAACAGCATCGCCATCAGTAAAGCACTAATAAAGCTAGGCACACTCATAAAGCACGATGAAAGCGTATTCATGCCTTTGGCTAAAGGATGCTTTGGCCAGTAGGCACTGTATAACCCTGCGGGTACAGCCATCAGCCATGCCAAAGTCAAGGCCAGTACATTGACTAAAAGGGTCGCCTGAGCCCCCTGCCAAAACAACCACGCCACCGATTCGCCCTTAACCGTTGTGCCTAAATCGCCGTGCAGCACGCCTTGAAGCCAAGCACCGTACTGCACCCACAAGGGTTTATCTAAGGCCAAACGCTGAGTTTCTTTCGCTAGGGCTTGCGGTGAAATTTGCGGATTCTGCTTGAGTTCTGCCAGCGGATCGATGGGTTGCTTGAGTTCGATTTTAGGCACCACACACCACTGAGGCGAAACACACACAGGCCCCACACTCAAATGAAACCGCATTAACGAAAAGCTTAACACCGAGACAAAAAACAACACCACAGGAAACCATAACAAGCGTTTGATGATGGGCTGAAACAGCAGCCACACTCGCCTAGCCCAATGCCTACCAAAAGAAACCATAGAGACTGTTTGCACGATGAGAGGCTCCCTCTTTAACTAGGTAGACTGAATGATGGTGTTGGTGTTGGTAGACACTGGTACGTTCGCTAAACAGTGGGTGAGCAGCCCCCCTAACGAACTAGCTAACAACTGCAAAGCCATGGGTTTGGCTTCCCCTACCGTGGTGGGGCTTAACATCACCTGTTTGAGCTGTTGTTGGTAGCGTTGTAACACAGGAACCAAGTGTGACTGATAGGTAGGAGTTGTTTCCATTAGCTGAATACTCGCTTTAAGTAACAGGTAGACCCCATCTGTTTGATGCTCTAACGAGAAGCTTTGCAACGCAGTCACAATGGCCTCAACAAAGCGTTGTGTTTCAGGCGTATTATCGGGTAGAGTCACACTTAAGCGTTGGATAAGCTGCATTAGTAGGTGGCGTGTCTCGTGGGGGCTGCTTTGCTGAGCCCCCCCCGAAGGCGTAGCAGACAGGGGTTCGACGACATCTGCTTGTCCGTGAATCCACTGGGGTAAGTGTTCATCCACAAAGTTTAGCAACGGATGCAGATGTTCTGTAACCAGCGTACCACGCTGAGCATCGTACAATCCGTGGCTTAAGCAATATTGCAATACCTTCCAACGGCAAGTAAGTGTTACCGTGGGGGTTTGCCAAAACGCCAACAGGCTGGTGTACACGTTAGGTAGTTGTGCCAAGGGTAGCTGCTTAACGAGGCCTAAAATAGCCTCAAACAAGGCTGTTTGCTCGCTAGGCGTGGGTAGCAGTTTATAAGGTTGCATAAACAGCCCACGCAGCTGGCGTAACCACAGGCTAAAGGCTTCCAACACAGTGGGGCGTTTTATCAATAGTTGAAGCTTTTCCCATAACGCCACACGGCTACTGGGAACCCATACTTGAAGGCTACTATAGTGTTGCACTTGTTGTACAGCCTCTTCTAAAAAGAAGGCCAAGCTCGATGCGGGTAACACGGCCAACACATCGCTTAAAAACACCTCTGCTTTGGGGCTGATTTGCCAATCAGACCACTGCTGCTGAATGCCTAACACGCAATGTTGAACCACAGGGAGCCACTGTTCCCAGGGGCGGTTAAAGTAACCATAGTGCTTTAGTAAGTGGTGCAAGGTCTCTAACACATAGCTTGCTAACAGCGGAGACACCGTAGAAACACCCGCCCCTAGGCTAGTATAGCCGTCGGCACCAACGGGGCTGGCCTGATGTTGTCGCTCTAAATACCGTGCCAGTATCTCAAAGGCTTCGCTTTCAGGTAGCATACTTAAGGCCATCAGCGCTTGAATACGGACGGTTTCTTTTTGTTGGGTATCCAACAAGGTTTGGCTTAATAAGGTCATTAGCTCTGTGTGTAGGTGTGCTTGCAACGCATTGGGCCACTCTTGCATCAACAGCTTTAAGGAATCCAGTTTTTTCAAGGTTAATTCGCCTTGAGCCAAGGTTTGTGGCAACACCACTTTTAGAATATCCAGTTGTTTTTGTTGTTCGGGGGTGGCATACGAGAAGGTTTCGGAGAAGCTAGACCAATTCGCCCACCCTTCCCCCTCGGCTTCTTCATGAGGATGCGTTTCTAGTGGTAAACACCGTTCATTCGGCGATAAAAACAACAGCCGCAAAACATCCAACATTAAGCGATGTTGAATGATATACAAAGGCACACTCTCTGTTAAAGGGTCTGTTGAAGGATGTGTCACTAACACACCGTGGGTGTACAACAAGCGAAACACAGTTAATAACGGATCGGCTTCCAGCAACGGGTAAGCCTCTTGGGCTTGAGTGATTAACGTAGACAAGGGGAGCGGCTGGCAACGGAGCGTTTTCACCACGGCCTGCAAGGCTTGCATGGCCTTGGGGCCACCTGAAAGCAAGCTTAGTTGTATTTGTGCTAAGGTTTGCTCAAACACATCTTGCACCTGAAGCAACTCTTGTTGTTGTAGCCAAAAGGCATCCACCAGTTTTCTATCTTCTTTTAAGGCCGCTTGGCTCAAACGTTTGTGGCCATACAGCATCCAAAAGGCGTTGCCCTCACTGTGCTGATGCAACCAATCTAGGGCGGGTTCGGTCCAACTTGGGGTCGTGGCGTCTTCGTTTATCGCAATTAATTGCCGAAACTCGGTAGCAGTGACCCCTTGCAATAAATGCTTGCTTTTAAACAAAGCAAACAAGCTACTACCCAACAGCTGGCTCAACCGTTGCGGCCGACTCGCTAACACCACGTGGCACGGCAGTTGTTTTTTATCTTGCAAGGTACGGCTATAGCGTAGCAATTCGGTTTGCAGGGGTTTTAGTACACGAGTGGCAGAAGCGAGTGCATCCCAATGGTCAATCATTAACGTGATGCCAACAGGAGACTCTTGAGACGTAAAATGCTGCTTACTATAATCGGCCATGGCCACGAACACCGCATCCCACTGGTCTCGGTGCTGGCGTAGTTGGGGGAGCCATACCTCGGTTAGCTCAAGCCAAAAGTAAGCCCAAGGTTGGTTCAGCACCTGTTCAAGCAGCTCTACTTCTTCATGATGAGACTTAAAGAGCTTTTCCAGTAATCCTTCGTGGCCAAAGCAAGATTGCTTTAATTGCACCTGCAAAAAGGCACGACGCTCGGCCAACGAGGGCTGTTGCTTGGCTTCACGTAACCATGTTAGCAGTTGCTCTTCACGCCATTCCAATACCCGAGACGCTCCCTCACTGGCATCTTCTAAACTTCGTACAAGCGTCGTTTGTAGGGTCTCCCGTAAGGCTTCCAGTTGCAAGCCAATGGGAATACCCAAGGTTGGCAGAAGCTCCTGTGCTTGCTCAGGGGCTGGGTTTCGGCTTGGTTCTTCGGGCAATAAATGAAGGGCATCCACAAAAAAGCAGAGATGACAAGGATAAAGCGAGGGGGTTCGGCTTGTAGCCGTGGCCACCGATTCGTTCAACGAGTAAAGCGTCTGCAGTTGTGCTTGCAATGCTTGTAATAAGGTGGTTTTGCCTAAACCTGCATCCCCTAAAATTAAAAAGCGTTGACTTTGCTGACTACTTAGCCCCTTCATTAAGGCTTGCCAATCGGCGGTTTTGCCAATTAACTGTGCTGGCGGGGTTAAGCT
>JBJTUB010000235.1:0-3978 GCA_046080465.1 Vampirovibrionales bacterium
AAAAAGGAAATGCTCTTCTAGGTATTACACTGAATGGTATAACAAGATTGGATAAGTCTATATATCCTGAAAAGTGTCCTTCTCCTTTTGAAAACCAAAATCATGCAAACATTTACTCTTGGCATAGAGATAACGGTAATAAAAATATAGGTTCTTGGATTGAAACAGCTCATGCCATAGCAAACATGAAAGCACAAATTAGAAGGCTCTATGGATATTCACGGCAATACTAGCCTTATGGTTACTCCCCCACGGCCAACACCCACACACCCATTATCTCTTTTAGTCCCGCCTTCGCATTTCTCAGAGGGGGAGGAGGTGGGCGATTAGGGGCTAAGCGAGCGCATCGTAAATGCTCACTTCAGGGGCGTGCTTGGCTTCATCCATTTGCTTTACCACACTTCGGCTCACCCTTGGTTGGTTGGGGAAGCGTTGCTTTAAGGCATATTCTGGGCCAGAAACCACGGTCACTTGCCATGCTTGCGACCCTAAATAGGTTTGTGCCACCTGTTGTATATCCTCGGGGGTAATGGTCAGTAGCTTGGCAATGCGTTCATCAATGGTTTGGGGGGTTAAGCCTGCATCAATACGGTGAGCCATGGCATTGCTTTGCTCTTCAGGGTGACGCTTGCTTTCTCTCAACGCATACACCATGCTTCGGATGACCCGCTCCATATCCTCGGTATCGGGTGGGGTATGGCACACATGCTCAATGGCCGTTTTCATTCCTTGCGCTAAGGCAGGCCATTTATCAATATCCACATCGGCCACCACACGAAACTCGCCCACCACGGGGTGTTTGCTGTAGGCACTTTGCACACTGTACACCAGCCCTTGCTTGGTACGCAGTTCGGTAAATAAATCGCCGTTCATGCCACGCAATAATTGCGACAACACGGCAAAGGTCAATTCATCAGGGCTACCAATAGCAGGAGCCTGCCAAATCCGCTTCATTTGTAGGCGTTCTAGGCTGTTATCTGTCACGAGCAAGGGCTGTTTAGGCGGAGCAATGGGGGTGGCTGGGGGTAGGTGGGTGTGCGATTTACTTGCTTGAATCACCTCGGCTGTAGAGGCATCGCTAGGCAGTAGCACTTTCTTTTGCACAGGTTGCCATGCTTCAGGGGGTAAATAGGTGTTCAGTAAATCGAGTTGTGTTTCAACAGGCAGTTTAGAGACAAACACCCACTGAATAGCACTGGGGTCGCTAAGACCCTTTTGCAACACGGCTAGCACTTGCTGGGCTTGTTGATCTTCTACATCACGTATCATTTGCTGGGTGCTTTTTACATGCGGATGTTCGGGGCCAAAGAGGCTTTGCTCTAGCAGTTCATCACTGCTGGTACCTGTGGCATTATACAAATTGAGCATGGAAAGCAGGGTGTTTTTTTTATTGATGTTAAAGGTGCTAGCATCCACATTAGGGTGCAGTAAGAGCTGGTTTAAGGCTTGCAACATCTCGGGCTCTTTGCCGTTGGGGCCGTTAATCATCATGCCAATGTGTTGATCGCCCACGGTGGCCGTCACATCAATGCCTTGGGTGGCTAAGTGGAGCTTAAAGCTTTGCGTTTCTCGGCTACCATCGGTTAAAATGCCCCCCATCAGTGTGGATTCTCGAAGTTCGGGGTTGATAGGCAATAAAACTTGCAGGCTGCTACTGGGCAAGGTGGCATCTTGCAATAAATAGGCGGGGCTACCCATGGCCAGTAAACTTGGCGTAATACCACTGCCTAAGCTTGTGGGGTTGAAGGCTTTGACAGAGAGCGGTGTTTTACTTAAAAGCGGTGCTTCTTGGCTAGGAGGTTGCTGAAGTTGTTGAATCCGCTTGGCTTCAGTACTAAACACCACGGAATCAATCGGCGTTTCAAACGCAGTCAGCCCTTGCCCTTGTTTGGTAGAGGGTAGGCCTTGGGTTGGTTTAGCAGCATCGGAAGGTTCGTTAAGCGTTGCACTATGGCTTTGAGGGCTTAGAGGGCTTTGAGTAAGTTGAGGCACGTTGCCAAAAGGCAAAAAGCGGAACCCTGAATGTTCAGGCTTAAACGAAGAGCGAAGCGTGTGGGGAGTCGTCATGCGTTGGCTCCTTGAAGGGTAGAAGGCAAGGGCTGGCTGTAATTATTAAAGATGGGTAAGGCTCCCAGTTTGCTAGAGGTTTTGCTGTGGCAGGTATCTTTATCCCCTGGTACCATGTACACCACGGCGTAATGTTTGGGGTTGAGGTAGGTTTGAGCCACCCGCCGAATATCCGGTTCACTTACCTGATCAATGAGCTTGAGATAATCTAGCATATAGGTGCTGCTGTTGGCTAAGGCCTCGGTGCCTAGCATGTAGGTGACATCGGATTGACTGTTTAAACTCAGCTTGTAGCGTTCTTTTAGCAAGGCTTGGGTGTTCTTCAAGCGGGCTTCGGGCAGGCCTTTGTGTGCCACCACGCCTAAGGTGTTTAGAATCTGGTTGGCACATTCTTCTTCAAACCCTAGGTTGCTTAGCACGGTAAACTCCACACTCCCTGCGTGATGATACGGCGATAAGGCCACGGCCACATCTAAGGCACGGCCAGTATCATCCACCAAGCTTTTTTGCAGAGGCGATTGCGGGTCGCCCGTCAAGCTCGTGAGCAACACTTCCAAGGCGGCTCGGTCTTTCAGTTGGCGATTATTGGGGCCGGGGAAGCCCATCATCACATAGCTTTGCGTTTTTAAACGAGGATGACTCAGCGTCATTTGCCGAACTTCGTCGTTGGCCAAGGCTAGCTTTACACCACGATTGTTGGGGGGTGTGGGGCTGGGGGCTTTGGCTCCAAAGGTTTTTTGCATTAAGGGCAGTACTTGCTCGGGGGTTAGGTTACCACTTACCACGGTAAGCATGTTGTTGGGCTGATAGTAGGTATCAAACAAGCGTTGTAGTTCACGGGCATCAATGGCTTCAACATCTTGTTTTAGGCCTAGGGTTTGGAAAAAAGGACGATCATACAACAGTTCGCACAATTTATCTTGTGCTTTTACTTGGGGGTGGCTCATCCGCTCGTAGGCTTCATTCACCACGTTTCGCTTTTCTTGTGTAAGTTGCTTGTCATCATACAAGGGGTGTAACACCTGCTCGGCATGCAGTTGCAACATATCCACCCAGTCTTCCCGATTAAAATGCAGCTCGTGCTGTACTTGCTCTTCAGCAGTGCTGGCGTTTAAACTAGCACCGTAGCCTTCCACGGCCTTTGTCCAACTGTTGGAGGCCTCAAAGTGTTGGGTTTGATCAAAATGCTTATGCTCATCGTAGTGAGTCACGCCTGAATGAAAAAAGGGAATGCCATCTTTGGTGGGGTCGGCATCGTAACGGTTGGCCAACGTGGGATGATGATACACGGGCTGTTCAATGGTGCTACCCACGTTAATAAAGGTACGTAAGCTAACGGTATCGCTTGGGCGTTGCTCTAACAGTACCTGATGCCCATTGGCCAAGGCGTAATGAAACACGGTAGAGCCATTGGCTAAGGTTCTGGGTTTAGTAAGTTCAACAGGGGCGGTATTCGGTTGATAGGGGAGCGAAAGTAAGGGGGTAGAGGGGGTTTTAAAGGGAGGAAGCAACGCCGAGGCCTCTGTGGCGGGCGTGTTGATGGGCGTCGTTGCTTTGGCCACGCCAACATCCCCCTCTGCGGTGGGTGGCAACGACTCTTGGCGAGGCTGTTCAGTGAGAGGGCGACGAGCGGGCAACGAGGAAGAAGCCGTACCGTTGAAATGGCTAAAAGAAAGAGTGTTTGTCATTAAAAGCTACTTTACTTAAAGAAAAACCTAAGGAGGATAGTAGCATTAATATGCAATCTATGCAATCTGTTGCTATCAATTGCCAGGAGACCCTAAAAGTCTAGCTGTGTTTGTGGTTAAATAAAGAGTGTTTCCGTTATGTAGACGATCCTCCTAAACATGACTCTTTTTCAGCATCTCGATACGATCCAAGATCCTCGTTATAAACGAGGCATTCGCCACC
>JBJTUB010000236.1:0-16720 GCA_046080465.1 Vampirovibrionales bacterium
TGATTTCTTTGGCCTGAATTGCGTAGCTCTGAAGGCCAAAGTGGGGTCAAGGGGCAAAGCCCCTTGCACGCAGGGGGATCGCCAAGGGGGACTCTCGTGCAAGAGTCCCCGCTTGGCACCCGCCAGCTAGAGGCGAAAGCACTAAAAAAACTCGAACGGGAGGGTTAAAACCCGTACCCTACAAAGAGCTAACCGTTTCTTTGTGGGGGATTGCCACGCTTCGCTCGCAATGACAGAGGGGACTGAGGTTTTCATCCTTTTGTCTTGGCATTTTTTCAACCTTCTCTACGCTACTGGGGT
The DNA here is from genome assembly GCA_046080465.1 of Vampirovibrionales bacterium. Lineage (GTDB taxonomy): Bacteria > Cyanobacteriota > Vampirovibrionia > Vampirovibrionales > JAJTHC01 > JBJTUB01. The sequence continues at coordinate 301 of JBJTUB010000236.1, forward strand.
GTTTGTGTTATAGTTAATATCATTTCGCAGATTGAATATCGTCATCCCACGCTTGTCGCTTTGCATTGCCCTAACGGGCAACGTTGAGAGGCCGTTCCTCCCTCTCAAACTCTCCCCCCTTCAGTATTTATAGGGGCGAAGCCCCTATAAACCCCAGTTTTTAGCTTTTTACGCTTCTAGCGTTTGGTGTTTCACTGCGAGGGCGAATGCCCCCAGCTTTTTACCCTTTATTGCACGCCCGAACGGGCTATGGATATTCCTATGACGACCCCCCGCCGATACTGGCTGTTAAAAAGTGAACCCGATACCTTCCACTGGAACGATCTCGTTCGGCTTAAACGAGATTGCTGGGATGGTGTGCGGAATCATCAAGCCAAAAATAGTCTTAAAGCAATGAACGTGGGCGATTTGGCCTTTTTTTATCACAGCGTGAGTGAAAAAAGCATTGTGGGCATCTGCCGTATTGTGCAAGCCGCCTACCCCGACCCCACCGTGACCGACCCCACCAACCCGTGGGTGGTGGTGGATGTTGAGCCTGTTTGCCCGATGAGGCAACCCATCACGCTGGCGACCATCAAGGCCGACCCCGCTTTGCAAACCATGGCCTTGTTAAAACAATCCCGCCTAAGCGTGCAACCCGTAGAAGAAGCGAGTTTTTACCATATTTTAGCCTTGGGGCAAACCATTCTCCCACCTGATAACGGAGCGTTAGTGTAACCATGGTCACGCCATCCCCATCCCCATCTCCATCCCCATCCCCATCCCCATCCCCATCCCCATCCCCATCCCCATCCCCATCCCCATCACCATCCCCTGTTTTAGGTGTGCTAGGGCTAAGCCGTTCTGGCGAAGGAGCCGCACGCTTAGCGAGCCACCTAGGCTACCACGTTTGGCTCAGCGATGCGGGGGAAAACACTCCCGAGAAGGAAGCCTTAGCCGAAGCCCTACACGCTTTACCAAACGTACGCATTGAAACCAACGGCCATAGCGAGGCGTGGTTCACTAGCGTGCAACACGTGATTGTTTCACCAGGCATTCCACCCCACGCACCATTACTACAACGCTTACACCAACAGGGCATTACCACTGAAACAGATGTCAGTTTTGCACTGCGTCATAGCCCCGCAGGCTTGCGTTGGGTAGGCATTACAGGAAGCAACGGTAAAAGTACCGTCACTCAATTACTAACGCATTTGTTAACCCAGTTGGGTTGCCCCGCCGTGGCGTGTGGTAACGTGGGTGTTTCTGTCGCTAAAGTGATGCTCAACCTGTTGCAATCCTCACCGCTACCCACAGCGTTACCCGTGTTGGTCATGGAGCTTAGCTCTTACCAATTACACCATAGCCCCACCTTGGCTACCAGCGAGGGGGTAGGGGTGGAAGTCGCTATTTTTACCAACCTCACGCCCGACCATCTACAGTGGCACGGTAGTTACGATGCCTATGCCCAAGCCAAGCAACGGCTGTTTTTCAATACGCCTGCCCCCAAGGTGGTCTTGCTCAATCAGCAGGATGCTCAAGGCCAAGCGTGGCTCCAGCAACTATCGCACGTTGGTCAGAACGTTCAAGGGTTTGGCCAATCGTTGAACCCTACGGCCCCCTTTCCGCAATGGATTGTTGGCGAAACGCAGATTCACTATCACGCTAACGCAGACGCTCCCCCGATGATGCTTGCCGAGTTAGCTCACTGGCTCTTACTGGGGTCGCACAACCGAGAAAATCTAGTTGCCTGTATCGCTGCCGTAGCAGCCTTAGGGGTCTATCCTTTGAAAAGACAACCGCCCCCCGCCGAGCAAGATCGTTTGCATCAGGCCATGGCGTGCTTTGGCGGGGTAGAGCATCGCCTAGAGCCTGTGTCGCACCCTTGGGGCATCCGTTGCTTTAACGATTCCAAGGCCACCAACCCTGAAGCTGCCATGACGGCCTTACACGCTGTGCATGGGTATCCCGCCGTTGTTTGCTTGGCAGGCGGACTCGACAAAGAAACCCCCTTAGACGCATGGGCCACCCTCATGAAGGCCACCTGCCACCACGTGGTGTTGTATGGTCGGTGTGCCGAACGTTTTTATCACGCTTTGCTCGTCGCTGGGTTCGACGCTCAGCAACTGGTGTGTGTTGCCACGTTAACAGAGGCGTATCAGCAGGCCTTGGCATGGTTGCAAACCACCCCTACGCTCAAGGGGTCTAGGTGTGCAGAGGCCGTCTTGTTGCTTTCGCCCGCCGCTGCCAGCCAAGATCAGTTTGCAGATTTTGAAGAACGAGGCCGACACTTTAAAACCTTGGTTGAAAAAACATCCTTTTTGAGTTAATACCAATTCACACATTAAATAGCGTATAATAGTTTAGGGGCTGTTTGCAAATAGTTTTAAACCGCTTCTTTCTTACTTCTTGGTGATAAGTTGCCCTTTGGGCAACGTAGAGAGGCCGGGGCGTTCGCCCCCACAGTGAGGAGGGGCAATCTCAATTCTTACGCAAGATCTTCATTGTGAAAAACCTCTCTACGACGCTCCCCCCTAAGTTATTCTAGGGGCTTCGCCCCTAGATACCCCTGTTTTTATTCGTAGTTATGCTGGTTTTTAAAACTTAACAAGAGTTCTTCTAGGTTTAGACGACTTTTTTAAAAACAGCTTTTAGTTAATACTCTCGGTTTATTAATGGGGGCTAACGCCCCCATTGCCCCCCAAAAAAGAAACCGTTTCTTACGCTATTTAAACTAAGAGTTGGTATTATACCATTTTTAGAAATGAAGGGCGTGTAGGTGATTTCTAGGAGCCTAGACTCGCAGATGAGTGCGGTATACATAGAGGTTCATAAGCTCATCGAGAATCGTAGCGACAACGAAAGCGGCAGACGCCCTTTATTTATGAAATTGGTATTAAACACGAACCTTGGGCAAATGCTGCTCAACCAAGGTGCAGAGTTCGGCGGTAATTTCTGCCACAGGGCGATTGCCATCTACACGAATCAGCAGATTGTTTGCTTCAAACTGAGCTAAAATGGGCAAGGTATCCGCATCAAAGCCCTGCAAACGCACCTGAACCTTCTCGGGGTGATCATCCACACGATGCTCTAAATGCGTTCCACCGCACACATCACACACCCCTTCAACCGCTGGGGGTTTGCTGGCTAAGTTGTAAATGGTACCGCAATCGGCACAAATACGACGGTTGGCCGCACGAGCCTCAATCTCACCATAGGGTACATCCAAGTAATAGGCCGCTGCAATCTTTGCTCCGCTACGCTGGCACAAATCCAACAAGGCTTCTGTTTGTTCGCTACTGCGGGGGAAGCCATCTAAAATAAAGCCAACCGCCTCATTAGGGTTCCCTTTGGCGGCGAGTTCTTTTTCAATGCCATCTTGCAAGACATCAATGACGGTGGCTAAATCAACGAGCTTACCTTGAGCCAAGGTATCTTTCACTCGTTGAGCCAAAGGAGAGGAGTCCTTAGCCAACTTACGCAACAACGATCCCATATCCACACGAGATAACCCATAGCGTTCGGCTAGAATACTGGTTTGAGTCCCCTTGCCCCCGTTAGGAGGGGCAATAAACGGAAAGAATAAGACATTCGAGAGAGACGAAGAAGCCATCATGGTTTTAAAAATCCTTCATACTGTTTAACTAATAAATGCACACGAATTTGGTTCATGGTATCCATGGCGACCCCAACCATAATAATAAGTGCGGTAGACCCCAAGCCCGCCAAAGTAACAATACCCGTGAGTTGCGTTGCCGAGCTAGCGACTAAGGTAATCAGCCCCAAGAAGACGGCACCAATCAGAGTGATTTTGCTTAAAATACCTCCTAAATGTGCTTCGGTTTCTTTCCCTAAGCGAACCCCAGGAATCACACTCCCCGAGCGTTTAAGCTGGGTAGCAATTTCTTTAGGCTGCAAGGAAGGCACCAAGGTGGCATAAAAATACGAGAAGAAGATGATTAACCCCAATTCAGCCACTAAAAACCAAGGGCTATTGGGGGTGAACGTCGTTTTGTACCAACGCACCGCTTCAAACACCCAGCCTGTAGGATGGGTTCGCATAATTAAATCGGTAATGGTTTGCGGAAACGACAATAACATGTAGGTAAAAATAATCGGCATCACGCCCGAAGGGTTAATTTTAAAGGGAATGTAGGATTGATGCCCGCCATACAAGCGATTACCCACTTGACGCTTGGCTTGCACAATGTACACTTTGCGATGCGTTTCATTCAAAAAGACAATCAAGCCAATAGTAAGTAAATAAATAGCAAGCAAAATCACCAAGCCAAACGATTTAGCGGGGTCGCCATCGACTAACTGGGCGGTTTGCTGGGCGTAGAACGGAATCCCTGCTAAGATACCGATGAAAATCAAAATGCTAGAGCCATTACCCACGCCCCGTTCGGTAATCAACTCCGATAGCCACACGGCAAAGAGAGACCCTGCCACCAAACCTAAGACGGCCAAGGGGTAAAACAGCGTTGCTTCTACCCCAGGGAGCAATAAGTTAGGCATGGAGGTAAACACCTTCAGTACCACAATAGATTGCACCAAAGCCACGCCGACAGTTAGGTAACGAGTAATTTGAGCCAGCTTGCGTCGCCCCCCTTCGCCTTCATCTTTTTGAAGTTGCTCTAGGCGGGGGATAATGGCCGTAAGTAGTTGCATCACAATCGAGGAGGTAATATAAGGGCTAATACCTAAGGCTAAAATGGAAAGACTACTCAAGGCACCGCCTGAAAAGAGATCTAAAAAGCCAAGCAACTGATTGCTAGCCATGCTTTTGAGCGTGACAGGGTTCACGCCCCAAATGGGTACTTGTGTTAAAAAGCGATACACAACCACGGCACCGATGGTAAAAAGCAGGCGTTCTTTGAGTCCAGAGGCTTGGAAGGCTGCTACCACATCGTTCCATTTAGGTAAAAACGAGGCAGGACGCTGTACGCCGTTCGTGGCGGGAAGGGGAGAATCGAACATCACGGGAATCAACTTCTTTCAGGGGGAAATCATTAACAAGAATACGGCTTTAGTATAACACAAACTTGGGGGAGGGTGGCGACCCAAGCTAGCTTTCTTGTTTTAGTTTTCGGTTCATCAACACGGCAATCATATGGGGGGCATCCACCAACTTACCGTCAATCACACTTTTTACTAGGCTGGCAATGGGCATATCAATCCCCTTGCTTTCGGCCAAGGTGACGACAGCATTAACCGTATGCACCCCTTCGGCCACTTGCCCCATCGAAGCTAAAATACTGGGTAACTGCTCGCCTTGCCCCAAACGATACCCCACTTGATAATTACGAGAGAGGGGCGAATTGCAGGTGGCCAACAAATCGCCCAAGCCTGAGAGGCCGTAGAGTGTGCTATCTTCTGCCCCTAGGTGGATGCAAAAACGAGCCATTTCGGCCAAGCCTCGGGTTAACAAAGCGGCTCGGGCATTATCGCCTAGGTTTTTGCTCACCATAAAGCCACTGGCAATAGCGAATACGTTTTTCAAGGCCCCTGCTAGTTCTACGCCCAGCATATCGGTGTGGGTATACAGCCTAAACAGCGAGCTACAGCTTAAATAGGTTTGCAACCACTGGCTAATCGCCAAGCTATCCGAAGCGACGGTACAGGCCGTAGGCTTGCCTTCCACAATTTCTTGTGCCAAGGTGGGGCCAGAAAGCACGGCCACGGGGTTACTCGGGAAAATCTCTTTCAGCACTCGGCTCATCGGCTTGAGTGATGGATATTCAATTCCCTTACTCGCATTTACCAGCACACAATCAGGCTTCAATTGTCCTGTTGCCTGCACGGCCAAAGCCACTTCACGAGTCGCCTTAGAAGTCACCACAAAAATAAGAATATCGGTGTCGGCCACGGCTTGGGTCAGATCCGATTCTAGGATAATATGGGGTTGCAACTGCAAGGCAATCGGCTTTTGAATAGATCGCTGTTGCTCTTCAAAAGCTGCTAGTTTGCTGGGTGTTCTATCCCATAAGGTAACTTTCACAGAGGCATCACACCCGTGTAAAGCCCCTGCAATAAAGGAGAGCGTCAGCCCCCAGCTCCCCGCCCCTAAAATGGTAATTTTAGAAGGTGACGAGCGTTGAGGCAATAAAGGAGAAGTATCAGAAATAAAAGACATAGAAAAAACACTTTGCAACTGATAAAAGAATGGTTAAAATCGATTTTCAGTACCCTGCAACAGGCGTTGAATGTTGGCTTTATGCCGAACTAAAATGAATAAACCTAAAAAGATAGCATAGGCCACATAGGGCATGGGGGCTTGAAAATACCAAAAGACTAACCACACCAACGAGCCTGTAATCATGGAACCCACACTCACGATACGAGTGGTTAAAATAAGGGTAAGTGCTAGCAAGGCACACACAATCCCCGCTTGCGGACAGAGAGCCACCACCGCCCCGAGTGAAGACATGGCCGATTTGCCCCCTTGCCAGTTAAGAAACACCGATTTAGAATGCCCGATAATAATGGCCAACCCAAGCAGAATGTGAAGATAGTAGGATTCTGGATACCAGGCCATATACAGCGATACAGGAACAAAGGCTTTAAGGAAATCGAGCAAGTAGGTAGCCGCACCCGCTACTTTACCGCACACCCGCCACACGTTGGTACCCCCCGTGTTACCGCTCCCGTGTTCTAAAATATTGATATTGAAAAACAACTTAGGTATCAAGTAACCAAAGGGAATCCCCCCGATGATGAAAGCACCCACACACCACAGTGCTTTGGTAAGTAAAACGCTAGGGGCATAGTGCTGGGGCAAATGAAGGGCGTGTTGCAAGGTGTCGAACATAAATTAAACTCAATCTTATTTAAGAATAGAAGAAAAGCAACGGGGATACAGGGCTAGATAGTGTCACTATACCTAAGCATCTAACAAAGATTTTAGCATACTATTCAACATTTCTGGGTTCGCCTGCCCTTGGGTGGCCTTCATGGCTTGCCCCACAAAGAAGCCAAACAGCTTCACCTTGCCCGCTTTGTAAGCGGCTAAATTATCGACATTGGCATCCAACACGCCTTGCAAAATAGCTTTCAGTTCGTCTGGATTATCCAGTTGCTTTAGGCCGTGGGCTTGCATGAGTTGGCTAGGCATCCCACCCTCTTTAAGCATGAGGGGCAACAGTTGTTTTACAATGGCCGAAGATACCGTTTTATTCGCTGAAAGGGTGGCCAGTTCGGCCAAGGCCTCAGGGGTGAGTTGGGTTTCGGCAAGCGTCAATTTTTCAGCCTTCAACAAGCCAGTAATTTCTGATTGCACATAGTTGGAAAGAATCTTATACTCGGTGCTATGGGCAGCGGATGCCAAGAATAAATCGCCCATCTCTTTGAACTCGGTCATCACTCGGGCATCGTACTCACTTAAGCCAAAGGCGGTTTGCAAGCGGGCTTGACGCTGGTGGGGCAGCTCGGGTTGGGTTTCCGCCAACTGTTGAACCCACGCTGCATCAATGTGAATGGCAGGCAGATCGGGATCTGGGAAGTAGCGATAATCGTGGGCATCTTCCTTGCTACGCATGCTTTGCGTGGTACCCGTGGCCTCGTTCCACAAACGACTTTCTTGCACAATGGCCTCGCCTGCTTCTAGCAAAGCGGTTTGTCGTGCTACTTCCGATTCAATAGCCCGCTCAATAGCACGAAAGCTGTTCATGTTCTTAATTTCGGTTTTGGTTCCCAGTGTGGTGCTGCCTACAGGGCGAAGCGAGACGTTGGCATCGCACCGCATGGAACCCTCTTCCAAGTTGCCGTCGCACACGCCTAAGTAACGCACCAACGAACGCATCATCTCCATGTATTCCGATGCCTCTTGAGACGAGCGAATATCGGGCTTCGAGACAATTTCCACCAACGGCGAGCCTGCACGGTTTAAATCCACCAAACTATGTGTAGAACCTGCCAAACCATCGGCCCCTTGGTGAACGAGTTTACCCGCATCTTCTTCAAGGTGGGCACGTTCAATGCGTACCACACGCCCACTTTTGGGTAGGGTAATTTCGCCTTCAAGGCACACAGGGTAATCGTACTGCGATATTTGGTAGGCTTTAGGCAAATCGGGGTAAAAATATTGCTTTCGGTCAAACTTAATATACTCATTAATGCCACAATTCAAGGCCAACCCGATACGAATAGCGGATTCTAGGGCTTTGCCATTCAGGACAGGCAACACCCCAGGCAAGGCCATGCACACTTGGGTGGTGTTGCTGTTGGGTTCGTTACCAAAACTGTTGGGGGCGGTACTAAACAGTTTGCTTGCCGTATTCAGTTGCACGTGAACTTCAAGGCCAATCACGGTTTCATAAGCGGTTTTGGTGGCAGTGGTCATCATGGGGAAATCAAGGCTCTCTTCTACGAACAGGAAGGGTATACAAAATAAGCTGTGTACTAGTTTAATGAAAAGATACGCCCACTGCAAGCAGAGAGTCACACAAGTTGCAGGCAACAACAAACTAGCCCCCACCGCTTAATAAAAAGCAGAAGAGGGCTAGGGTATCTTAATGCAGTTAACACCCTTACGCAAAATTAAGAGTGTTAACTAGATAGCGTCGTCATAAGGCCCATAATGGGTAACTTCTGTGTCAAAACAATCCGTTTTTTCGTTATGTACTTCTATGTACACGCCTTAAAAGCCGTTTGTTTTTCCTTGAACTTCCTCCATTCTTGACCTCTTGACGACACTATCTAGAGGTTGTGTTAGCCCCCTGCTTGAAGTTGCCCTCTGGGCAACGTAGAGAGGCCGGGGCGTTCGCTCCCACAGTGAGGAGGAAGCATCTCAATTTTTACGAAAGATCCTCATTGTGAAAAACCTCTCTACAACGCTCCCCGTGAGTTATTCCTAGGAGCTTCGCCCCTTAGGAACCCCTGTTTTTATTCGTAATTATACCGATTTTTAACAAATTGAAGAGAATATTATTTATCGCAAAATTCACAGGACGTTTTAGTTGCTTACCCTCAAAAAAATACCCTAGTATTTAACTGCTTTCTGCCAATAAGGAGCCGTAAGATCTAAACACTTTTGTTCGGTAGCAGCTAAGGTTTGGTAAACTATGTTATTAGTGCCTTTAATATCCAGATCTCTTATAGTATTTTAAATAATTTACGACTCTTTTTTAAAGAAGTGTTGAATGGCTTCGTAGAAGGCTAGCTCTAAACGTATCCCATCTGTACAGTCTACTACGATTCAAAAATATTTCAAAATACTATACCACACAAGGTGAAAAGGTTTTTCCTGGTGTAAGGGTTTGTCCTGCTCCACTGTTGTTTGCTGGTTCTTCAATAGCAGGGGTACAGCTTGTTACAGCGACAGCGATAGCAGCAGCAACAGTAGGAAAATGACGAAAAACTGATCCAGACATACTCAAACTCATTACTACGGTTCCTTATAAATAAACCAATTGAAACACTTTATAGGTAAAATCTCTTCAAACAAAATATAAATATGAGATGATAAAACACAATTATCGGAAAGATATATTAAAAACATTTTAAAACAACCCAGTTGTCAAGAGTTAGGCAGATTCAAGATAGAAGTCACGCAGATGAGTGCGGTGTACAGAGACGACCATACGCTCATCGATAATCGTAGCGACAACGAAAACGGCAGTCGCCCTTTATTTATGAAATGGGACTAATATAGGTTTGTAAACAACCTCTAGTGAGCACTCTCTTTAAATCCAATACCCAAATAATAAAGAACCGTTTCTAACCCCGTATGATGAATGCAAAACGCCGCCTGCTGACGCACCAAGGGCTTTGCGTGAAACGCCACCCCAAGGCCTGCGGCTTGAATCATGGCTAAATCGTTCGCCCCATCGCCAATGGCGATGGTTTGCTCTAAGCCAATGCCTAAGCGTTCCGCTTCTTGCTTTAAACGATGAAGCTTGGCCGCCTTACCCAAAATAGGGGGAAGAACCTTGCCGTTTAGGGTGTGCGTTGCCTCATCTTGGCCAAGCTTGTTGGCGGCTTCGGCATCCATCCCTAACTGTTGACACACGGCTTGGGTAAAGGGGGTAAATCCCCCCGATACCAATACACGATACACCCCTTGCTGGCCGAGTTGTTCCATCAAGGTGCTGGCACCTGGCATCAGCGGTGTGTGTTCAAGCATCTCATCAATCGCCGTCATCGAAAGCCCTTTAAGCAAGGCGACTCGCTGCGTTAAGGCCTCTTCAAAGTTGAGTTCGCCCTGCATGGCTTGGGCGGTAATATGTGCCACGGCATCGCCACACCCTGCCACCATGGCCAATTCATCAATACATTCGCCTTGCACCAAGGTAGAATCCATATCACTGAGTACAAGCCGTTTTGGGGTGTGCCACTGGGCATCGCTTTGCAAAGCCCAATCCACACAAAACCGATTGAATAGGGTGGTTAAGGCTTCGTGCAGTTCGGTTTGTGCCAAGGGAGACGCCAAGGTAAGCCAAGCCATCTGCTGTTCAGGCAGGGAGGCCCCCCGAAAAGGCGCCTGTTGGCACTGATGCTGCGTCACCCAAGCAAGCTGTTGCTGGCTAAGCTGTTGAGCCATATCGGCACACCACGCCTCAAAAGGCAAGGGGCGAATCAAGTGCTGACGATGTTGAGGGTCGGGTGGCCAAGGGAAACGAGGGTCCCCTTCTACCAAAACCAACTGATAGATGTTTAATATAAGTGTCATCCTATAGAGACCTCTAAAAAAGGGGGTTATAGGGGCTTCGCCCCTATAAATACTGAAGGGGGAGAGTTTGAGAGGGAGGAACGGCCTCTCAAAGTCGTCTGAAAGACGACACAACACGAGGAACTTAGAAGCCTCGAAAAACCCTTTTGCAGAGTTTTCTATAGATCTTTCTAGGCCTGTTGAGCCTGCTTCATGGCAAGCAAAAAGCCTTGTTCGCCTTGACGTTCCAAGGCTTGATCGACATCAAAACGAAGACAACCAAAGCAAGGCGAATGGCAACAATGGGGGTTGGCCTCTAGGGCTTCAAACTTTACCTCGTGGGGGGTGGGAACCTCAAGCTGGGCGAGCAAATAGGTTTGCAAGGCCTGATGCGTCGCCTCGTTTAGCGGTTGACCATCAAAGGTGCTAAACTTTAGGCGTAGCTGGCTGTTGGGTATCACCCGAACATCGCCCTGCAAGGTAGGCAAGGGACAATGTGGGCTAAAGTAACGAGCAAACCAAACCTCTTGAATCCCATAGCTCGCCCAGTGAGTGGGGGTATCAAACTGGGCTTGCTTGAGCAAGGCTTGCCCGAGCAAATAAACAGGCGTGCGAGTGTCTGTAGCGGTTTCATCACACCAGCGTTGACCATCGGCCAAATGGTGTTGAAAGTGACTATAAAAATCGAGTTGGGTTTGGGTAAAGGTCATATTATCAGGCTCCGTAGGGGGGGGATAGTCGTTAAGAACAAGAAATCTTCGTTAGAAGCCTCTGCAAAAGCCCATTCGGGCGTGCAATTAAGCACTGAAAGATGGTTGCGTAAAGCTCTTTAAGAAAACGGGTCTATAGGGGCTTCGCCCCTATAATACCAACTCTCAGTTTAAAAAGCGTAAGAAACAGTTTCTTTTTTGGGGGGCAATGGGGGCGTTAGCCCCCATTAATAAACCTAGGGGGGAGAGTTTGAGAGGGAGGAACGGCCTCTCAAGATTGCCCGTAGGGCAATGCGAAACGATGAGCTTAGAGACCTCGAAAAACCCTTTTGCAAAGCTTTCTCTAGCATACGCAAAGCACACGCCTCCTTCAAGTAGGGGATTCTCTCGTTGCAAGGCTTGCCTTGTTACAGGGGCGGTTGATAGCATAAGAGACAGAGTCGATTGAAGAGACGAAACGCAGGTAGCCCCATGGATAACTTACACCCATTAAACCACAAACAACACCGCTTTTCACCGCTTGGCCACACAATGTATCTTCACAAACGGATGCGTGTGTTGGTGGGTGGAATCACATGGCTAGGGCTGGTGCCGCTGTGGGCCATGGCACTACCGCAAGGGCAACCACTCGATCAGCTTTTACGTAACGATACCGCTACCCAGTTAAGCAACGCCAGTGGAGCGGGGTCGTTTGGGTCGGTGCTTGTTCCCCTCATGCTGATGTGTGCTGTCGCCTTGGTGGTACTCAAGCAACCCGCCGTTCAGGCATGGCTACGCACGTGGGCGTTAAATAACGGCCTACTGAAAGACGTACCCAAACCGCTGGGGCTAGCGGCTCCTGTGGTTGGCATCACAAGCGGGGCTGGCTTACTGGGGATACCTTCGGCAACGGGGGATTCTGCTAGCCAAGGCCCCCCAGCAGGGCGAGGTCTCTCTGCTCTGTTACAGGGGGCTAGCTTGCCTATTGGCGAAGCACGGTATCGGGTGGTGCATCGTGAATGGATGGATGCCACTCAACCCGAGCTAGGCCAGTGGTGGGTGTTACACCTACCGAATCAGCCCCCTTGCCTGGTGGCCTACACCCCAATGGGCGTGAATTTTGTACGAGACCTGCCCCCCACCGATACGAAGCACCCTCATTCGTTAGGGGAAGCTACCGACGTTCTGCAACCCACGTTGATAGAAGAAGAAGCCCTCGAAGCCTCATGGCCGATAACCCTCTCGCTTGCAGAACGGGACGATTCAGTGCCTAGCCCTGCTCTAAGGCCTTCAATAAACACCGCCTTACTACAAGAACCTCCAACGGTGACGCTCCCTATTTGGCTAGCCAAAGCACGACAAGAGCAACGCCAACGCTATCCTGACGATTAATCTCTTGGCAAGGATTGAATCGCCAAGGCCAAGGCGGTATCTTTTTCGGTTACGGCGTTGGCATCGTAGGTGCGGATATAACACTCAACCGTGGTATGGCTCCATACCAGCACGGGGTGATGCTGCTGTGCTTCGGCAAGGTGGCCTACTTGCAGCAGCCACGCCAAAGCTTGCGGCACACTCGCAAAACAGAACCTTGTAGCAAGGTGGGGCTGGCCTTGCCACTGAGCCAGATGCCACACCCCTGTAGGTATCAAAGGGATACGCATAAGTTTAGGATTCTTCTCTAATCACGGCACGACCACTTTTTTACGCCATACATGCCCCCCTAGCTGAAGGGCATAATGCACCCCTAAGGCCAGTATCAATCCTTCCAGCAAGCCCATCTGCCATACAGAGAGGGTGCATAGCACCGCCATGGCCATAGGATAGGCTCCCAAGGCGGGAATATGAAACAGCCCAGAGAGCATCTTCCAGCCCGCAAACAACATTAACACCGCCAACGAGTATTTAGGTATCAGCGTTAGGCACGATTGATTGAGTAACACCACCCCCATCACCAAGGCCACAAAGGGCAACGCCCATTTACTGCTTGCCCCTGCATTAATGTTCGTGGCTGTTGGCCCCAGTACATCCAACACGGGCATCCCACCCGCAACACTACCCAACACACTGGTTAGCCACACGGGTATCAGGCTATGGCTACTGTTGTTAGGGCGTGCCACGGCATCCATACGCACCACGGCCGTATGACACATCACCTGATCTAACAAATTAATGCTACCTAATAAAATAGCCAATGCCATCATGCCTAGTAATTGTAGCCAAGTGTCGTAGTGAGGCAAGGGCCATTGGGGCAACAACGAACCTGCCTCTAAATGAAGCTTGGGGAGGCCTAACACGCCCCCTAAAAGAATCCCCCCAAACAAGACAAAGGCATACGGCACAGCGGGCGATGTTTTTTGATAGCGTTGCACCAACACCAAAAAGAGAATCAGTGTGACTGTGGAAAGCACTCCCATCTGCCACGCAGGCACGCTTGCTAGGGTTGCCTCTGCCGAAGAAGGTACGGTGGCTACCATCAAGGGTAAAAACTTTTGAATTAACGATAAGCCTAGGCCTACCAACAAGCCTTCTATCAAATAGGCGGGCATCCATTTTAGTACGTAGGCATCCCAACCACGCCACCAAATTAACGCTTGCCAAGTTCCTGCCATGAGTACGATAAAGCCCATGTTGTGCAAACCAAACTGATGCACCCCCATCGCAAGTAACGGAGCCAAGCCAACGGCAATACTCGGCACGCCTGTTTGGTTACCAAGCCGCCAAAACGATACAATAAACGCAATCATACACGCAAGCAAGGTGCTAAACAGCCCCGCTTGTACAGGAAACTCTGAGAGCATGCTCACGCCAATGCAAATAGGCAAGGTAACACAGCCAGCAATGATGCCTGCCACAGCGTTACGTTGTAGTGCCTGCCAGCCTATCCAGTGGGTAGAGGGTTGTGGGTGTTGGGGGTGGATCATTATAAAGGGTCTCTAATTGATAGTTGAAGGCCATTCGGCTACTCAATGAAGCGTTGAAAGCTAAAAAATGGGGTTTACGCAACCAGCGTTTAACACTTCATTGCACGCCCGAATGGGCTTTTGCAGAGCTTGCTATAGAATAAAAGAAAAAAAACGGAATTTAAATGCGTGCTTGTATTTCCGTTATTTTTAATTTACATTAAATTAGGTGTTTGCTTTGTGTGTTTTCTTATAGTTTCTCGTTTTTATGTATAAATAGTCTTCTCTAACGTGTTGTCTCTAAAATAATATTATAGTGGAATGACTATCTTTCCGTACATTTCTAAGTCCCCCGTTTTGTGTCGTCTTTCAGACGACTTTGAGAGGCCGGGGCGTTCGCCCCCACAGCGAGGAGGAAGAATCTCAATTCTTACGCAAGATCCTCATTGTGAAAAACCTCTCAATACGCTCCCCCTTAGCGTTATTAACGGGGGCTAACGCCCCCGTTTCCCCCCACTTGAGTTTGGTGAGCGAAAGAATATAAGACTGTTTAGAAAAATAATGATTTAACTATAATAGAAGCTCTTTTCTCGTTTAAGTACTTTGTTTTTTATTTTTATAAAACTGTTCAGTATAGGTGTGTGTGTATATATGATGATGCCAACAACAACGTTGCCTTTTGCCAAAACGATTAATCACGTTGGTGAAGTGATTGATAAGAATCCGTATTATGATTCGTTGTTTAAAGAAGTGGCTGGCACCAATCTACCTAAAATGAGCTTGGCTGCTTGGTTTGGCACCAAAGTAGGTAACTTTAACGAACTGCGTGAACAAAGTATTATGCAGCTAGGCAATACCGCCTATGTGTTTATGGGGGGCATGGCCTACGATTGGTTGCTTGATAAAGGGTTTAAAGCCTTGGTACCCAACTTGGAACATCGCCTAAAAACCGACAGCAACGTGGCCGATTTACATAAAATAGGTAAAAGCTTAGCCTTGTACGGCATGATTGCTCCGTTTATGATGACCATTCCGAACCTTCGGAACTGGTACACCATTAAAACCACGGGGGCTACCAACTTTGTAGAGATGAGTTTTCAGCAAAAAGATGCCCAAGGCAAACCCGTGATAGATAAGGCTCAGCAAGAGCAAGCCGATAGCCTTGCACAAAAGAATATGAATCAGTTTCTTAAATGGAATGCCGTTAGCCTAGGCGGTGGATTGGCAGGGGCTGCCGCCAGTGTCGGTGGTATTCATGCAGGGGCAAAACTGCCTGAATGGTTTAAAAAAGCCGATACCTACATTGCCAACCTGATTGATTTAAAGCCCTTAAAGCAAGTCATTAACGCCACCTTAACCAAACCCTTGTTAAAGCTGGATATTGTTGGTAAGCCCCAGCCAAACAGCATCTTTTTAAAAGATGGTAAGTTTATGAACTTTGCAGGAGCCGCCATCACCCTTTCTTGGATTTATACAGGCTACGGTGGCTACTTTTTAGGGCAACGCGACCCTGTTGAAAAAACCGAGAACATTTTAAATGCCGCCGTTGCCGTGCTAAGCTTTTCGTTTTTAAGTAGCGTGATGAAGCAAGTACTCAATAAAACCTTGCCCGAACAAGGCATTGCTGGGATTCATAAAAACAATGTGGCCACCTTGGCTGCCATGGGGATAGGTACCACCGTTTACGGCTTACTACCCATGGGGCTAAGTATGCTTACCCGCAAAAACCGAGCCAAAAAAGCAGGGTTGCTCCCGAGTAACGGCCAGACTCAAGAAGAGCTAGCGCTAGAACCTTTAAACAATAAGCACAAGGTAGAAGTCAAGCATGCCCATGCGTTGCTGAACGTGCTAAGCCAAGGAACCTCCGCCAACAGTGTTCTTCCACGGCAAACGATTCCCACTTTGCAGATGATCTCGCCTACGCCTATGATAGAAGCACCTGTACGGCTTGAACCGACAGATGCTTCAGAAAAACGGGCTAAGTTGCTAGAAACGCTACCCTCTTTGCAACATCGCTTGTTATGGAACTAGCCTACTCCAAGGCCGAGGTCACATTAAAGACGTACAGCTTCTCATTTTCTTCATCCGCAATGGTTAAGCGTTTGGAAACCGTGTTTAAATGGAAGGAATAATTACGCTGTGGAATGGCATTGCGTAACTCGCTTAAGGCATTCGCCGTAGAGAAGGGTTCCGTGGGCAAGGCC
>JBJTUB010000237.1:0-6401 GCA_046080465.1 Vampirovibrionales bacterium
TGCCCTACGGGCAATCTTGAGAGGCCGGGGCGTTCGCCCCCACAGTGAGGAGGGACAATCTCAATTCTTACGCAAGATCCTCATTGTGAAAAACCTCTCAAAGGCTCCCCCCTCGATTTATTAACGGGGGCGTTAGCCCCCGTTGCCCCCCACTTGAATTTGGTGAACGAAAGAATATAAAAGTGTTCGGAAAAATAGGGTTTTAACTAGGAGCTGTTTGCAAATAGTTTTAAACCGCTTCTTTCTTACTTCTTGGTGATAAGTTGCCCTAACGGGCAACGTTGAGAGGCCGTTCCTCCCTCTCAAACTCTCCCCCCTATAGACCCGTTTTCTCAAAGTACTCTACGCAACCAGCTTTCAACGCTTCGTTGCACGCCCAAATAAAGAATAGATACTTTTTTTCTCTCTCTCTGGTTAACTTAGATATTCGTTACTGTATAGTATTGCCGATGTGGATTTCCCCCTAAATTCAACCCACACAGCATGTTTTTTCTATACAGGGGAATATTATAGGTATGGGTAGGTTGTATAACACAACCTACCCTTTCTTTTTAAGAGTGTGACTCCCTTTAAAGGGGTGTATCGCTCTGATCTGCTGGAGGCGTTTCTGCCTCCTCGCTCAGTTCTGTTTTGGCTAGCTTGGTGACGGTGGCCACGGTATCGCTGGTATCTAAGTTCATGAGGCGAACCCCTGTGGCGGGTCGCCCTTGACGAGAGACACTCTCGCCCAATAAACGAACAACCACCCCGTTGTTGGAAGCAATCATCACCTCTTCATCGGCCTGTAAAATACAGGTAGAAATTAAGCGAGACGTGGGGTTTTTAAACTTGGTGGAAATCAAGCCGATGCCCCCCCGTGCTTGCGAACGAAACTCGCTGGCCAACACTCGTTTACCGTAGCCATCGTTGGTTACAAACAACACTTCGGTGTCATCGTCTTGCTGAGGAAGTAAATCAAACCCAGCTAGCTCATCGCCTGTACGCAACTTCATGGCGGTGACACCACGAGCCGTACGCCCGATAGGCCGTAAATCGTTGATGGCAAAACGGATAGCCATCCCCATACGAGTGGTGATAAACACATCTTGAACATCGCTAGCGGTACACACCCAGTTCAGGTTATCGCCCTCTTCTAAGCTGATGGCAATAAGGCCGTTACTACGAATATTGGCAAAGTTGGAAAGCTCGGTTTTTTTAACCCAGCCCTGTTGAGTCAACATCAACAAATACTGATCCTCGGCAAACTCACTGACGGGAACCACGGCGGTAATCCGCTCATCCTGATCCAGCGGGAGCAAGTTCACCATGGCTAAGCCCTTGGATTGTCGGCTACCCTCGGGTAAATCGTACACTTTTAAGGCATAGGCCTTACCCTGCGAGCTAAAGAACAGCACATGCGAGTGCATGCCCGCCACAAAGAAGTGGGTAACGTCATCTTCTTCACGGGTTTTCATGGCTCCTTTGCCACGAGTCGCTCGGTTTTGTCGCTCGAAGCTATCCAAGGCAAGGCGTTTAATGTAGCCACGTTCGGTGATAAACACGGCCATGGTTTCGTTCGGGGTTAAATCTTCAATGGAATAATCACTGTCTTCATCGTAGCAAATCGTGGTAAAACGTGGGCTATCGTACTTGGCACGTAGTTCGTGTAATTCTTCTTTAATAATGCTTAATACCCGTTGACGGTCGGCCAAAATGGCTTTGTACTCGGCAATGGCTATGCGTAACTGCTCGTATTCGGCGGTAATTTTATCACGTTCTAAGCCTGTTAAACGACGAAGCTGCATTTCCAAAATCGCATTGGCCTGATCCAAATCTAGCTTGTAGCGTTTGGTTAATTGCTCACGAGCCACATCGGTACTGGCGGCATTACGAATCAACTGAATAATCGCATCTAAATCGCCTAAGGCAATCAACAAGCCTGCTAAAATATGGGCGCGGGCTTCGGCCTTACGCAATTCAAAGCGGGTACGCCGTACCACTACCGTAACACGATGCTCAATAAACTCGCTTAAAATATCGGTAATGGTTAGCAAACGAGGCTGGTTGTTCACCAAGGCCAACATATTGACGCCAAACGTGGTTTGCAGTTGGGTGTGTTTAAACAGGTTACGACGCACCACATCGGGTTTCGCATCCCGCTTTAGTTCAATCACCAAGCGTAGGCCGTCACGGTCGCTTTCGTTGCGTAAATCCCGAATGCCTTCAATTTTCTTATCTCGTACCAGTTCGGCAATTTTTTCAATCAGGGTGGTCAAGTTCACCTGATACGGGATTTCTGTAATGATGATGGCCGTACATTCTTGTCGCCCTTTACCACCAGGTATTTGTTCAATCGTGGTGACGGCTCGCATTTTTACCGAACCACGTCCTGTTTTAAAGGCTTCTTTAATGCCATTGGTACCCACAATTTGTCCGCCCGTGGGGAAATCGGGTCCTTTGATGTACTGCATCATCTCCATGTTGGAAAGGGTGGGGCGATCAATTAACGCAATGGTACCATCAATCACCTCGGTGGCATTAAAAGGCGGAATGTTGGTGGCCATCCCAACGGCAATCCCCCCAGAGCCGTTGAGTAACAGCATGGGTAAACGGGTGGGTAGCACGGTTGGTTCTTGCTCAGAGCCATCGTAGTTGGGGGCAAAATCAACGGTATCTTGCTCAATATCCATCATCATGCTGGTGGCAATGGGGGTAAGCTTACATTCGGTGTATCGCATGGCGGCGGCGTTGTCGCCTTCGATACTGCCAAAGTTACCGTGGCCATTGATGAGTGGGTACCGCATCGCAAAATCTTGAGCCATACGTACCAAGGCATCATAAACGCTGGTATCGCCGTGGGGGTGGTATTTACCCAACACTTCCCCAACGACTTTCGCACATTTTTTAAACGATTTTTCGGGCGACAGGCCGAGTTCGTGCATGGCAAAGAGGATACGGCGATGCACGGGCTTGAGGCCATCACGTACGTCGGGCAAGGCTCGCCCTACAATGACGCTCATGGCGTAATCAATATAGCTGCGTCGCATTTCCTCGCGGATACTAATGGTGTGAATGGTACCATCACTAAAAGTTGTTTGTTGTTTGGCCATCATGTTGCGGGGCAATCCTTAGGTGTTTAAAAGCTAGAGTTGAGTATACGTCACTACTCTGATTACTTTATAGTATACCCCAAAAAAATGAATAGGCCACACACAATTCTATCGATAAGAAAACGAGGCTTCTCCTACAGGTAAAGGAACTCCTGCCAGCTTCTAGCCCGAAACTGGGGGAAGGCGTATACTATAGTATAGTAACACCTGAAAAACAGGCTTGCAGAGAGAGTCTTTCGTTTAAAAATAGTTAGCGACGTACGGTTGTTGCGACGTACGACTTTGGTTTAGATTTATTTAAATGTTGCATTTTTACTTTTGAGAAAGGGTACGCCTTAATGACAGCTCACGCCATTCCCCAAACGAATAGTGCAGGTGTTTTGGAACAATTGGAAAAGTTTGATATTGGCTTAAGTCAGCTGCAGGAATGGGAGCATGCCTTGGGCATTACCGTGCCTTTGGCACCGACAGGTGAAAAGCTTTATACGCGTCAGCATGTAAACTTGTTTAGAAACGTTAAGAAGCATTTGGCACTCGGGCGTAATTTGAGCCAAATTAAGGGGTTAATTGAGCTGCCCCCCGCCCAGCAGGCCGTGATAGATGTGACGGATGGTATTCAGGCCAAGCCTTCGGTGAGTGCCGATACAGCCAGTGCAAAAACATCGAACGGTGTGCATACCCAGCCCTTACCGCCAGAATTGGCTAATAATGTGGTGGCTGCCTTTAGCAACTTGCCCACGTTTAGCCCGGCTGCTCGTGGCGATGCCGATGCCTTGACGATGAATCAGGCCTTTGCCTCGGTGCCTGCCGTGCCTTCTTCAACACTTCATGCTTCACTGAATGAGGCGTTGACTCAGCCTGTGGAGCGTCAAGTGGATTTAAACGACGCCTTGTTGGAATCCAGCCCTAGTGGCGGCGTGGAGCTGGCTCAAGCAGTTCAGGCAACCTCTGCTGCGGCGTTGGAGGTGGCTCAGGCAGAGGTGTTGACCGATACCTCGTTGTTGCTGAATGAATCGTTGCTCGGTGGGATTGAAGTAGTAGAACCAGTAGAAGCGGTAGAGCCCTTGCCCGCCAAACCTGAATTACCTACGGTATCGGCACGTGTGGAGACCCCTAGCGTGGCCGTGCCTAGCGAGTTGAATAGTGGTCAGGCGTTGGCCTCCGCCACGTGGATACCTTCTGCTGAAGCGGCCCCGCAGGCTGTGGCCTCGGCATTGCCTGCGGCGTTGTCGGCACCTCTTCCTGCCCCTGTGTCGGTGACATCGGCCATGATACAAGCCCAACAGGAACAAACCCACTCCATTATCGAACGGTTGCTGAACGATAAAGAAGCCGTACAGCGTAAGTTGATTGAAGCCGAAAAGCTGAACTCGCACTTATATAGTGTGAATAACTTGTTCAACAAAAAGGTAAAAGAGCTAACCAGTATGGTTCATCAATTAAAAGAGAACCATAAAGAAGGCGAGCAAATGAAGTTGATTGCTGAAAAAGCACAACTGCAACGCAAAGTATTAACCAACGACCGTGAACGCTTAGAGATTGAGCGTAAGCTGGATGAAGTTAAAGAGCAGAACTATGGCCTTAGCAAGGCTTTAACGCAGGCAGAAAAACGCTTGCAAGGGATGGTTCAAGGCTTTAACCCCAATGATTTTGTGGGTCAGTGGGCGGAACAACTTAGTTTGAAAGATGTGGTGTTTGATAACTTTGGCCTAAACATTGAACAACAACGCCAGCAATTGCGGGTGATTGAGACCCCTCCCGCCAGCATTGTAGGTAACGTGGCTTTTATGACCTTACGCTATAACTACCCCGATAATCCTGTGTGGCAACGGATTGAACGCTTAACCTTGATTGCCAATGGCACCACTCATTTACAGGGTGAATTGCATATTGATTATTTGCTAGATGGGGTACCTGTGTGCCAAGCTATTTATGCTGTGCAGTTAATTAAGCAAGCCTAATACTAATTTCATAAATAAAGGGCGTCTGCCGCTTTCGTTGTCGCTACGATTCTCGATGAGCTTATGTACTTCTATGGTCACCGCACTCATCTGCGAGTCTAAGCTCCTATAAATCACCTACACGCCCTTCATTTCTAAAACTGGTATAAGATCATTCGGGCGGTGTTTTTAGCGGGGCTTTAGGGCGATACATCCAAAGCTCCGCTAAGGCTAAGGCTCCTACCCCTGCCAAGGCAAGGCCAAGCTTGCCTTGGGGCTGTTGATACAGCTCTTTACACCAATGCCCCAAACGCTCTAAAACGTGTTGCGTCTCTTCTTTTGGGGGCGGAGGAAGCAAGGTGGCCATGTGTTCGGGCGTCACCGTCAACGCATTTGTTTTTTCTAGCACTCGTTTTACGCACGCCGCACGATTGCTAAGGGTTACGTTGTTTACATCTTGCATTCCCTTCGCTACAATCAGAGGGATGGCAATCGCAGAACTGACCACCCCTCCCGCAATGCTGGCAACACCTGTAGGAATCAGGCTTGCTCCTAAACCGAGCTTGGCAAAACAAAGGCCACTCGCTACTTGCAAGGGGGCTTGCGTTAAACGCCCCAAGGCTGGCAAGGGGGTCGTACCCCGTACCAGCTCTAACTGACTAGCCAAGCGTACCAACTCATCAACGTTCTCTGAGGTGACACCTGCATGCTGGAATAACCTGGCCAAGCGTTGTTGAGCCTCTTCGTTTCCTGCTTTTAAGTACACCTCTAAATGAGCCGCAATATGATTAAACAGATTCGGGCGAAGCCAAGCCTTGCCTTCATCTGGGGCGTATTGGTGATAAAATCGGGCGGCTTGCTCTAAATCGGCTAAGCCTTTTAAGGCCACTTGCTCTTGCTGGGTACTTAGGGTGAGCAAATCGCCTTGGCCGAACAGTCGGTTTAACCCTCGTTGGGCTTGGGTTATAAAGGCTTGGGTATTACTGGTGGCTAAGGGGGTGCGTAAGTTAGGGTCTGTGTTGGCTACGGCTTGGGCATGAGCCCTATTGGCTTCTACCACAGGGTGCTGGCTAAGTTGGTGGGTGTATTGTTGCCATAACGATTGAAGCATGGTGGGTAGGATCTCTTTTTAGAGGGTATGTAACAAGCTGTAATAGCATAAACACACACTTAAGCGACAACCGTGCGAAAGAATCAACAAATGATTTTTTAGTCTTCTAAAACGTACAAACGTGTGCCTTTATGTTTTACTGCTATTGAAAGCTCTGTAAAAAGGGATTTCTATAAAAGTGGTTGGCTTAGCCGTTTTTTATATCTTTCAAATGAGAGTGTTAACTAAAGGTTGTTTACAAACGATGTTAGTCTCCTGCCT
>JBJTUB010000238.1:0-3626 GCA_046080465.1 Vampirovibrionales bacterium
GTGTTGGGGCAACGGGGGCGATAGCCCCCGTTAATAACCCAGGGGGGAGAGTGTTGAGAGGGAGGAACGGCCTCTCAACGTTGCCCAAAGGGCAACAGAGTGCGAAAGGCTAAGGTTTAAACTATTTGCAAACAGCCCCTAATAAAAACAGGGGTATCTAGGGGCGAAGCCCCTAGAATAACTCAGGGGGTAGAGCTTGAGAGGGAGGAACGGCCTCTCAAAGTCGTCTGAAAGACGACACGAAACGAGGAACTTAGGAATGTACGGAAAGATAGTAATTTCACTACAACACTCTCAATCCATTATATTAAACGCATCGCTAAAATGCGAGTGAACAAACAACTCTTCATCGTGCAGGGTGACAACTTGTTTGTTAAGCCTTGCCATGCGTAACGCCTTTAAACACGCCCCTACCGTCTGCCCCGCAGGCACGCCTAAGCGACAAATATCATCGCCTGTTAGTAAGGGCTTAATGTGTCGCCATTTACTTAGGTAGAGGATAAAGGGATCTAGCCAACGCTGGGGACTGGGTTGTTGCATCATCCAAGCGACCCACGCCAAGGGAGGCACGCCTTCAAACGCCTCGCAGAGATGTGCTACGGAGCCATCGGGGTTCAATGGGGTGGGTGGCCCTTGCATCATCAACCCATGAAAGGCTTCCACCATGTGGCGTTGTTGACGTGTTAACTCAATACGCAGCAACATATCCGCAGCGTGTTCGGGGTAGACGGTAAAAATGTGATGAAACACATAGCATAGGCTTAAGTGCAGGGTAACGGCTTCATCGGCCTCTAGTGTGTCTTCATCGGTGGTATCGGCATGTTGGTGCAATAACTGCCCTTCGGTGGCCAATACTCGTGTGTGTGGCTCTATTAAATGAAGGTGTTCGAGCCATGTGGCCAGTTGGCTAGCTAGCTGATGTAGTTCCTGCGGAGGCTGGCTGAAGGCGTGTTTTGGCGAGGGTGGGTAGTGCGATAGTTGGCTCCAGAGAATCGTTAGGCCGTTGCTCATCAGCCATTCAATCAGGGTTCGATGTTTGCTTGGGCTTGGGGCTAGGGCAAGCCATTCCTTCAAAGCTAAGCCCACTCTGGCTCCTCCGCCTTTAAAGGGGGTGGCATGGGCGTACAGGGTGTACTGTTGTAGCAACCATTCTGTTTGCAAGCTCAATCGACACCCCAACCGTGTGGCAAACTTTAAGGCACGCATACAGCGTGAAGGATCTTCAAAAAACGTGGCAGGGTGCAGTACCTGTAGCTCTTGTTGTTCCACGGCGTGCAGGCCATGGCTATAATCAAGCAAGGTGCCTAGCTCATGGATGCTCAAGGCCAAGGTGTTTAGGCTAAAATCTCGTCGGCCTAAATCTTGTTGCAGGGGAACCCCCCGTTGCAACACCGTGGGCAAGGCTCCGCAGTGATTGTAGCTTTCCGTACGAGTGGAGGCCATATCAATGCTAAACAACCCTTTGTAGCAGAGCTTGGCCGTACCAAACACAGGGTAGACATCTTTCAGCGTAAAATTGCGTGATTGTGCCACCAAGGCTTTGGCCACTTCATCGGCTCGGCCTTCGATGGTAATATCAATATCACGCAGTTTGAGTGTGTGTTCCTGCGTGAGTACCAAATCACGTGCTAAGCCACCGATTAAATAGGCACGAATCCCCAAGCGTTTAAACAGCGATTGCAACTCGTAGAGCATCACCACAAACTTGGTGGGGAAAAACCGAGTGAGTTGCTGGTCTAAATCTAGCGTTACAGGCGTATCGGCTACCCTCATGATGCTATCGGCTGGGGGCGACTCTCCCAACCAAGGGATACTAATGCAGCTACACGGCAGGCTCCCTAAGCCCATATCTATCATGTGCTGTGCATCGTTTACACGCAGATACAGGGGGACAGGTAGGGTACAGTGGGTCTCTGCATCTTGCAGGGTCGCCGTCACGGGTAAGCGTTGCCAAGTGTTTAAGAGTGTTTGTGCCTCGCTTTGGGTGTGCATCCACGCTTCTAGGGTGGGGTTGAGTGTAGGATGCCCCTGCTCTAGCCCTGTTTCAAGGCGGAGATGGGAGGCAAGGGCGGGCTGAGTGAAATCGCTGGTAGGTAAATCGGGGATAGACATGGATGCTCGTATTTAAACCTCGTTTGGCGTATAATCTTTTTCTATAGAAAGCTCTGCAGAGGGGTTTTTCGATGTTTCTAAGTTCCTCGTTTTGTGTCGTCTTTCAGACGACTTTGAGAGGCCGTTCCTCCCTCTCAAACTCTCCCCCCTTCAGTATTTATAGGGGCTTCGCCCCTATAGACCCGTTTTGTCAAAGAGGTTTACGCAACCAGCGTTCAACGCTTCATTGCACGCCCGAATGGGCTTTTTTAGAACTTCCTATAGTTAACTTAGCACAAAAATAGTATACAAAGAAGTAGGCTTGCTCATGTTTTTTTCTCTACCGCACGTTGTGCAACGCTACAGTCGGCTGGTCGCCTTTGAACATACGGTGTTTGCCCTGCCGTTTACCCTCAGTGCCTTGCTACTGGCTCAGCCGTTTCGTGGGGCGTGGTTTCCTAAACTGGAGGTGGTGGTGTGGGTGGTACTGGCCATGGTGGGCGGACGCACCTTTGCGATGGGGCTTAACCGTTTGGCCGATCGTCACATTGATGCTCAAAACCCACGTACGGCCAACCGAGAACTTCCTCAAGGCACGGTCAGTTTGCGTGGGGCGTGGTTGTTGACTTTAGGAGCCTTGGGGCTGTTGGTGCTGGCTACGCTTCAGCTACCCGTGTTGTGTCAGCAGTTGTTACCTGTAGCGTTTGTATTTTTAACGGCGTATTCTTACACCAAACGCTTTACGAGTTTGTGCCATGTGGTGCTGGGGCTGTGCTTGGGGTCGGCGGCCATTGCGGGCTGGTTAGCCAGTACGGGGGAGTGGAACCACGGCCTACCCGTGTTGTTTGGCTTGGGTGTGCTGTTGTGGGTTACGGGGTTTGATATTCTGTATGCCTGCCAAGATAGCGAGTTTGATACGGCTCAAGGCTTGTATAGTATTCCTGCTAAGTTGGGGCTGGATCAGGCGTTTGCCGTCAGCGAGTTGTGCCATTTGGGGTGTGTTGGGGTCATGGCGGGCTTTGCGGTGGCCTATGCCCAAAGCCACCCATTGATGCTTCAACGCCCTGCTTACGGCTTTTGGTTGGCCTTAAGCGTGATGACGTATCTGCTATGGAAGCAACGCCAGTTAATTAGTCCTGAGGATTTAACCCGCATGAACCAAGCCTTTTTTACCTTAAATGGGCAAATTAGCGTTCTGGTGTTGACGGGGTGCGTGTTGGATGCCTTGGCTCATCAGTTTGGTTGGTACTAGATAGTGTTGTCATAACGGCTCAAAATGGCAAGCTGATACCAGTTAAAATCTTAACGTTTGTCGCTTTGTGTTGCCCGTTGGGCAACGTAGAGAGGCTGGGGCGTTCGCCCCCACAGTGAGGAGGAACCATCTCAATTCTTACGTAATACCATTTTTAGAAATGAAGGGCGTGTAGGTGATTTCTAGGAGCCTAGACTCGCAGATGAGTGCGGTGTACAGAGACGACCATAAGCTCATCGAGAATCGTAGCGACAACGAAAGCGGCAGACGCCCTTTATTTATG
>JBJTUB010000239.1:0-5946 GCA_046080465.1 Vampirovibrionales bacterium
CTAAACCTAGACTAACTCTTGTTAAGTGATAAAAATCAGTAGAATTACTGATAAAAATAGGGGTCTCTAGGGGCGAAGCCCCTAGAATAACTGAGAGTATTAACCAAAAGCTGTTGAAAAAAGTCGTCTAAACCTAGACTAACTCTTGTTAAACTGTTAAAAATCAGTAGAATTACTGATAAAAATAGGGGTCTCTAGGGGCGAAGCCCCTAGAATAACTGAGAGTATTAACCAAAAGCTGTTTTGAAAAAAGTCGTCTAAACCTAGACTAACTCTTGTTAAGCTGTTAAAAATCAGTAAAATTACTAATCAAAACATGGGTATCTAGGGGCGAAGCCCCTAGAGTAACTCAGGGGGGAGAGTTGTAGAGAGGGAGGAACGGCCTCTCTACGTTGCCCAGAGGGCAACTTAAGGCAGGAGACTAACATCGTTTGTAAACAACCTTTAGTTAACACTCTCTAAATAAGTTAGGGGGGAGAGTGCAGAGAGGGAGGAACGGCCTCTCTGCATTGCCCAACGGGCAATACAAAGCGACAAACAGAAGACCGTACGAACATCTTTTTAAACCACTCTATTTATTCGGCAACAACGCCTGCTGCCCACTGACTGGCATCATCACTGATGCTTAAAATCCGCCCATCTTCCATTTCTACCAACGTATCAGCGAACTGATAAATACGATTATCGTGCGTGACTACCAACACCAACCGCCCCGCTTGCAAAGCGACTTCTTTCAAGAGTTTCATAATCAATAGCCCTGTTTTACCATCTAAAGCAGAAGTAGGTTCATCGCAAATAATTAACCGAGGGTTGTTCACCAAAGCCCGAGCAATGGCCACTCGCTGTTGTTGCCCCCCGCTTAAATCGCGAGGAATCTTGCCTAGCTGATCGCTTAAACCTACTTTGTGCAACCATTGCTTGGCTGTAGCCACGGCTTGTTCAAAGGGTTTCCCTTGAATCAATAGGGGAATGGCGACGTTTTCTTCAATGCTTACAGTGGGTACCAAGTTAAATTGCTGAAAAATAAAGCCCACATTTTCACGACGGAAGCTGGCCTTATCGCTTTGATTTAAGGCTTGCACAGAGGTTCCAAACAGCTCGATACTGCCCGAATCGCACGAGAGAATGCCCGCAATAATACTAATTAGTGTGGTTTTACCACAGCCTGAAGGCCCCACAATGTAGACCATTTGCCCTGTGGGCAGGCTCACGTTTAAATCGTGCAATACTTGAATACGGCTATCGGGCGTGCCAAAACTTTTATTCAACCCCCGGATGTGTAACGAGGTAGCTTCTGTTGGCAGGGAGGACGTTGTAGAAACGGCGAGCATATTGAAAGGGTTTCCTTAAAAGAGAGGGGCGTAACCTTTAGCCTCTGAACACCATGGCGGGGTCAATACGTAACACCTTGAGAATAGAGAGCAAGGCCGCAAACAAGCAAAACAAACACACCAACACAAAGGTAGCAGCCACCACTTGCCAAGGCGTGTACATGGCCAACTGGCTATTCTCTGGATTCAGTAACCCAATGGTTGCGATAATGCCTGCACCCAAGGCGTGACCAATGACACCCACCGTCAAACTTTGAATCAGCACCATCAAGGCGAGCTTCCAGTTTTGAATACCAATGGCTTTAAAGGTACCAAATTGCCGCAAGTTTTCCAGCATAAAGGCATACAAGGTCTGTGCCGTAATAATGGTACCAATAATCGCTACCATCAATAGGTTCATGCCCAAGTTAACAGGAATTCCTGTATTGTCTGCCCAAAAACCCATCGTCATAAACACAAACTCCCACAGGGTGACGGCCTTTAGGTTGGTTTGCTGTTCAATACGCTTGCACAACGCCGCTTCACTTTCGCCCTTGGCGGGTTGCACCAAAATAAAGGAAACGATTCGTTGTTTATCGGGCATCAATTCTTTCACTCGGCTCATGGCGGTGTAAATAATGGGGAAGGGGGCAAAGGATTTCTTCGATTCCAAAATACCGACGACACGCACCCGTTTATCGTTAATTTCAAAATAGCCCCCTACATCGGGCTTACCAAAGCGTTCGCTACGTACTTCGGTAATAATGACGCCATCGGGGGTATTTAAATCTTTAAGGTTGCCTTTGCCTAAGGTGGGGGGTAGGCCCACCAAGGTTTCATCATCTACGCCAATCACTTGCACCGCTGCGGTTTCACCCGCATCGCTTTGGGCGTAGGCTCCGTGCAAGCTCATGGGGACGGCCCACTGAACACCATCCACACTGCGTACCCGCAACACTTCAGAGAGTTTCATATCCACCACATCGTTAAACGAGGTCGCCTTTGGATCCACCACCCAAATAGGCGCACCTGTTTCAAAAATGTTGGTGGCTGTTCGTAACATTAGCCCGCAAAACAACGAGCCTTGAAACATCATCAACATACTGGAGAAGGTGATACCCACGACCAAGGTTAAAAACTTGGCACGATCACCAAACAGCATTTTTAAAGCGATTGTTAGCATAATAGAGAGGGCATCTTTCCGTTTACGTCTTTGTTTAGTATAACACAAAGAACCGCCCAACAAGCTAAAGCCTTTATAAATAGCTTTGCTGTGTTTTCTCAGTTAGATGGTTTAGAGTAGAATTACTATATTTCCGCACGCTCCCAAGTTCTTCGCTTTGTGTCACCTTCGGTGACGTAGAGAGGCCGTTCCTCCCTCTCTACAACTCTCCCCCCCTAGGTTTATTAACGGGGGCTAACGCCCCCATTGCCCCCCACTTGAGTTTGCTGAACGAAAGAATATAAAAGTGTTCAAAAAACCACCTTACTAAAAACGTTCGCAATGACGTAATTATTAGGATATGCAACTAGTTGCAAATAGCTCCTAAAACCAGTCCCTAAAAATGAACAAACGTGACCCGCCCCAAAAGTTGCAGTTTCTTGTTCTGCTGATCGTAAACCCCATAAGGAGCCGTAAAATGAGCCACAGGCGTATTCGCCTCGTTAACCAACTGGCCCTCCACTCCTTTTAAATAGGCAATGTTTAGCTGAGATGGATCTTCAAACGCAACCCGTTTAACGTTAAACGTCCAGTTTTTATGGCCTTGGCTGGAAAGGGTAAACCCTACCCCTTGAGCCAAGGTATTTTGGCTTTCGGCTTGCTTCACCCGCTTTCGCCATTCGGCCTCTAAGGGTTGAAGTATCGGCGGGTAGGAAGCCAAGGAGGTTGTTTCCTGCCATTGCAACGACGCTTCTTGAGGCAGGTTGAGGGCGGTTGCCGATGTTGATGACGTGCTAGAGCGATGTTGCCACGCTTGCCATAAGCTGCCCCCAGCCAGAAGAAGCAACAGAAGCGTCATAAGGCCAAAGCCTAATTTTTTAACCGTGGATGAAGGAATCATGAGAGTGGGGGTCCTGTAGCTTTAAAAGACGACAACGTGTTGAAACAGATGTTTAAGTTGGCTCTGCCCTCGGTTGCCGACGAATCCAATCTGTAGCCAAAGAATCAATGCGATCAATCATCAACACGGCATCTAAATGATCAATTTCATGTTGCACACAAACAGCCTCTAAGTGTTTTACTTCCCATTGCTGCCACTGGCCTTGCACATTTTGGGCTTTGACGATGACACGCTGGGCTCGTTTCACGTTGGCCAGATACTCGGGGAAGGAGAGGCAACCTTCTCGCATCACCTTATTACGGCTTTGATCAACAATCTCGGGGTTAATCAAGATTTTTAGATTGTCTCGGGTGGTTTTGGCCGTGGTATCCATCACCACCACTCGCCGATGGTCGCCAATTTGGTTGGCCGCCAAGCCCACGGCTCCAACGCCCTCGTATAGCGTGTACACCATATTGCCCACCAAATAAGCTAAATCGGCATCAAAGCAAGTAACAGGCTGGCAGGGGGTTCGCAAACTGGGGTGCGGATACGTTAGCACCTCTAGCAATGTAGGGGGCAAGGGGGCCTCGTATGGATGAAGATGATGACGCAGGGAATCAAGTACGGGGGTAGTCATAATGGTGCCTAAACGTGGAGCTTCCTTATAAAGTAAATACGTCAACAGGACGCAAATTGACATCCAAGGCCATGGTTTGCCCTAACTGCTGAAGGCTCGATTCCAAGGCCTGCAACGATTGCTGATGGGTGTTTAACGTAAACTCTACCACCATAATGTAGGCCGTTGTTTGCTTGTTATGAATGCAGTGAGCGTTTAAATCGGTAATGTTGGCTTCAAACTGGGCTAGCACTTGAGATACGGCCGCTGTAATGCCTGTACGATCTGCCCCGCCTACGGTTAACAAATAAGGCGTTTCATATGGAGCGGGATGCGGAAGAGCAGTGGTAGTTTCGGGCATGAGGCAACATTGCGACCGTAGCTGAAGCGTGTCATCCAACTGAATAAGCTGTTGCTTTAAACGGGTCAGATGCTGGGGGCTGGGCAAGGCAACAATCACAATCATGGCAAATTGCCCTGCTAAACGGGTCATGCTGGAATCTTCAATATTGCCCTCACACTGCATAATTGCCTCTGTTAAGGCGGCCACCAAGCCAGAGCGGTCTTGCCCGAGGGTGGAGATAACGGCCATGCACGAGGCAGAAACATCGAGAGGGGTGGAGGACAAAGCGGGTGTCGACATCATCATAGAGGGTAGGTATCCTTGAAAAAATAAAGCAGGAGCTACATGGGGGCTGAACTAGGTATTAACAGCAAGGAACAATTAAGCACTCGCTAACGACGATAAATTGACAAAACAGGTACCTCAAGACGTTCCCGAATGAGGGCTTCAATGCGGTCGGCTTCGGGTTCGCTAATGGTACGCAGGGTGCGGCTTTCCACAATGGCATCGCTATGATTGCCTCGATTCTCGACAATCCAGCTTAGTGGGTAGGGACGTTTCGGTGTATTTAATTGAACTTCATCGGGCTGAATGCGTTGGACCAACGTGGCCAAGGCTTCCACATCCTCGTGGTTGGTGGGCATAAACATACACTGCAACGAGAGTTTACCCGTGTAGTCTTGCCGTAAGGCCTCGATGCCTGCCACAATCGATTCGTGCGTTACGCCTTGCACGGGACGGTTCATCCGTTGCAGAATGGTATCGTTACTGGCATCCAGCTTGCAGGCAATGTGATCAAACTTGGCAATGTCTGCTCGTACCTGTGGCTGATGCAACAAGGTGGAATTGGTGAGTAACATGGTGGGCTTGTTGGTATAGCTTTTAATGGCGTCGTGAACCTCGGCAATGTTTAAAGCCAGCGTGGGTTCGCCGTTACCGCTAAAGGTAATGATATCAGCCTTTTCCCAGTCGCTAAGGCGTAGATCTCGTTCTACTTTATCGGTAGGAATGTATATCGCTCGTTCGGCTGTTTTTACTTGAATATCGCCGAGTTGGCAGTAAACGCAGTTAAACGAACAAATAGAGCTTTGCACCAACAAATCGACTCCCAAACTCCAGCCCAACCGCCACGAATGCACAGGGCCATAGATGCTTGAAACAGTGGCCCACTGTTCTACATCGGCAACCAGCTTTTGAGAATGAGGGTTGCGTTGCAAGGCATCTTCGGGCAGAGAGCTAGCCGAGGTATGAGAAGACTGAGATGAACAAGAGGAGGCAGCCATGCGAAAACTCCAAAATCTGAACAAAGACGCAATCAAACGACGCATTGGTTAGGGGGCGTCAGGGAATGATAAAAACACAGTTAAAAGTATACCGCATCAAGCCAAAATGAAAAGAAAAAAATCAGATAAAAAAAAGGGGAGTCTCTGAACAGCACGCACTGTGCCAGTGTTCGTTCTCCCCATGCATGCGTCATTAAACAAGAAAATTAGTTATTGCAGATTGTTTTTTAGAGAGTATTAACTAAAAGCTGTTTTGAAAAAAATCGTCTAAACCTAGACCAAATCTTGTTAAGTTGTTAAAAATCAGTAGAATTACTAATGAAAACAGGGGTATCTAGGGGCGAAGCCC
>JBJTUB010000240.1:0-3213 GCA_046080465.1 Vampirovibrionales bacterium
TTTTTCTTCCTTTTTCTGTTCAGTATAGTTCAATTCTTATTTTTCCAAACACTTTTATATTTTTTTCGTTCACCAAACTCAAGTGGGGGGCAACGGGGGCGTTAGCCCCCGTTAATAAACCTAGGGGGGGGGGCCTTTGAGAGGTTTTTCACAATGAGGATCTTGCGTAAGCATTGAGATGGTCCCTCCTCACTGTGGGGGCGAACGCCCCGGCCTCTCAAGATTGCCCGTAGGGCAATGCAAAACGAGGAACTTAGGACTGTATGGAAAGATAGTCATTCCACTATATCTTAGATTTTTTTCCAAAACGACTCTGTTTCTTACTTGTTCACCTTAACACAAACCCAAGCCCTCGTTCAAGATACCCCCACACCATATAGTCTCTATAGAAACCTCTGCAAAAGCTCATTCGGGCGTACAACGAAGCGTTGAAAGCTGGGGGCGTTCGCCCTCGCAATGAAACACCGAACGCTAGAAGCGTAAAAAGCTAAAAAATGGGGTATCTAGGGGCGAAGCCCCTAGAATAACTTAGGGGGGAGAGCTTGAGAGGGAGGAACGGCCTCTCAAGATTGCCCGTAGGGCAATGCAAAACGAGGAACTTAGATACCTCGAAAAAACCTCTTACAAAGTTTTCTATAAAAAGCAATTTTTTCAATAAGATTGTTTTTATTTTATTAACATTTAACAACGTCAAAAGTCCAACAAGAAACCTCCCCCCATGATCATCCTAACCCATTGTTTCCGTTTTTTAACCTACCATGTTACCCAATTTATTCCCACACTCATAATACTGGTGCTTATTTATCCATGGTCGCATGCCGTCTTGGCTCCGTTATGGAGTATGGTGTTTCCCTTGTCTCATGCCAGCTTGGGTAAAGTGCTGACCATTTACACCCTCTTTTATTGGCTCCCTGTCGTGTTCAGGTTGGCTTGGCAATGCTTACGCTATCGATCATCATCGATAGCGTAAGCCTCTTTCATCCCCCTCCCCTGTAACCTCTCTCTTTTCCCCTTCCCCTTGAACTCCCTAGACACCGAAAGCCCCTCTACCGCCATGATGATGATGTTCCCCCTCCCATTCCCTTCCCCTGTGACCCATCCTTTTGCTCGCTCGCTTCGGCCTGCTTCTGTTCACGTAGATTCCACCTCCTCTCACTGCTACGCTAACGATTCTGTAGCCACGCCTTACCAAACGTCTTACACACCTCTAACACCGCATCGCTCACCTCTTGCGTCATCGTTCCCTGCCCTTGGCTGGAGCCTACCCATGACGGGGACACACAGGCCAACGAACGATGCCTTTGGCTGGGACCAGTTTAACCAAGCATTCAATCGGTTTAATGAGTGGTTTGGTAACGGCTTCCCCTTTACCCGTAGAACAAGCCCCCTAGAACCAGGAAACGACTGGTATCGCCCTCCCTTTGGAATGCAGCCCCCTAGCACGCCAATGCCTCCTTCTCCTCCTTCTGCTCCTCCTCCTAGTACTCAGGTACCTGTACCCACGTTTGATGGCCGCCCCCCCCGTGTTGATTACCGCACCCTAAATACCGATCAGCGGATGAGCCTCAGTAACCTAAATGCTCAAGAGCTAGGGTATTTACACGTTGGCGGACGAGGCTTGGCCTTTACAGGAAGCCGTGAAGGGATTTACCAAAGCTACTGGACCGTACTCGATGCCCTTGAGCGAGGCGATACTACTATTAGCGAACGAGATCGTGCTGCCGTGTTAGGGGCCAGAAACGAAGAACAACGCCTTGGCCTCGCCTCGGGTAGTGTGTTTGAACGCAGTTACCTTGCCGCCTTAGATAAAGCCAGCAACAGCCAAGCCTTTAGTGCCATGGCACAAGGGCAACCCCCTGTTCGGGATACAGGTAAACGGCTACAAGTACCAAATACAATCGCCCCCGATTCTGAAGCCTTTGTGGCGTTTCAACGTCAGCAAGGCAACCCCCGAGCCAACTTTGCTAACTTGATGATTCTAACAGGATGGAATCATGATCCACTGGATAATGGCATCATTGATGGGAGTATTTATGCCCATGAACTAGCCAGTCAACAAGCAGGCACTGCCTTGGTGCGTAGCCCAGAGGCTCAACGGTTTAATCAGCTCATGGCGGAAAATGAACTTGTGGACGGACAATTCAACAACACCACAGGAACCTTTTTTGCCAAAGCGTTTGAAAGTGCCTATTTAGGCACTGCCCCCGTCAGTTTGCAAGATATTGAACGTCACACCGCAGAACAAGCTCAAGCCTTGGGGCGTAGCCAACCACAGGTAAAAGATTTGGTACAACGAACCGTCAGCCAGTTGTTACAATCTGGGCAACAGGGGGTTCTGCAAGGATTACGTGATTTTAAAGATAGCTTTACGCAGCAACCTTTAAAAACGGCAACCACCTTAGGAGGGATGACCTTGGCCAGTGTTTGCCCTTACTTGGCGGCACTTCCTGCCTTGGGGCGTGGTACTCAAAACGAGCCAACACTTCGATAAACACGGGCAGAACGTTTGAAAACTTTAAAAGGGGGGTGTTTACCCCTCTCGTTCTTTTTAAAAAAAACTATACCCTGCGGTGCTAAAAAACCTACATCATTCTTAGCATTTGAGGTTGTAGCGTAATGGTTGCATTAAACTGCATGGGCTGAGGCATCATACCCATGTTACCTACTGTGCCTAAGTTACCCAACGGATTCTGTAGAGGAGCCGTATTCGGAGCCATGCCAGGTACAACAGACATTCCTGTTAGACCGTCTCGTTGTTGACTAAACAATGGGTTTGCTTGAAAACTTGTGTTGAAGTTAGGCATCGCCACAGATTGCTGAATAATAATTGGCTGAATGACTGGAGCCGAAGGTTGCTGAATGTAGATCGGGGGTAGTACAGTGGGTTGCATCCCACCGAGGTTAGGCATCCTGCCGAGGTTAGGCATCCCGCCGAGGTTAGGCATCCCGCCGAGGTTAGGCATCCCGCCAAGGTTGGGCATCCCGCCAAGGTTGGGCATCCCGCCGAGGTTAGGCATCCCGCCGAGGTTAGGCATCCCGCCAAGGTTGGGCATCCCGCCGAGGTTAGGCATCCCGCCAAGGTTGGGCATCCCGCCAAGGTTGGGCATCCCGCCAAGGTTGGGCATCCCGCCAAGGTTGGGCATCCCGCCAAGGTTGGGCATCCCGCCAAGGTTAGGCATCCCGCCAAGGTTGGGCATCCCGCCAAGGTTAGGC
>JBJTUB010000241.1:0-4450 GCA_046080465.1 Vampirovibrionales bacterium
GTACATCTTTAACAAATCCAGCTTTTGATTTTTCGCTACTTCCACATTTAGGGCAGTTCATATAGCACACACTTCTCTTTCTAAACAAAAGAAAAGTATACCATCTAATTAGTTAAATGTCTCAAATAATCTAGGGGGGAGAGTTTGAGAGGGAGGAACGGCCTCTCAAGATTGCCCGTAGGGCAATGCGAAACGAGGAACTTAGAGACCTCGAAAAACCCTGTTGCAGAGGCTTCTATAGTAAAAAAGAGAATTAGAAAAGAAAGGTACGGGTAGGATGTTTATTATCAAACGTGATGGGCAGCGTCGTGAGTTTAATGCAGATAAAATAACCCTGGCACTTGCCAAGGCCGGCCAAGCGACGGGCGAGTTTCGTGAAGAGACGGCTTTACGTTTGTGCGAAAACGTTTTGCAACAACTAGAACAACGCCAACCAGCTTCTAACTTGATTGAGGTAGAGCAAGTGCAAGATTGCGTAGAAGATGTACTTCTGGAATCACGTTACAAAAAAACAGCCAAAGCCTATGTGCTTTATCGCGAACAACACGCCCAGTTACGTGCCTTGTACGAGAGTGAAAACGTCGCCATGGTGGATGATTACCTTTCGCAGCTGGATTGGAAAGTAACAGAAAACGCCAACATGACGTTCTCCATTCAAGGGTTGAACAATTACTTAGCGGGCAACTTAAACCAAACGTATTGGCTTCAAAAATTATATCCGCCCGCCATCCGTGAGGCACATACCCAAGGCGATTTGCATATTCATGATTTAGCCATGCTCTCGGTGTACTGTGTTGGCTGGGATTTGTACGACGTACTGCAACAAGGCTTTACAGGCGTACGAGGCAAAATTCAGTGTGCCCCCGCCAAGCATTTTCGTACGGCCTTAGGGCAAATGGTCAACTTTTTGTACACCTTGCAGGGCGAGGCAACAGGGGCTCAGGCTTTTTCAAACGTGGATACCCTACTGGCTCCCTTCATTCGTTACGATGGCTTGGATGACGAGCAGGTGTATCAGGCCTTGCAAGAGTTTGTCTACAACCTGAACGTGCCAACCCGCACGGGATTTCAAACACCGTTTACCAACATCACCTTAGATTTAACGGTTCCTAAGCATTATGCCAGCCAGCCCGTGCTGATTGGAGGCGAACTACAGCAAGAAACTTATAGCGACTTTCAAGAAGAAATGAATCGTTTTAATCGTATTCTATGTGAAGTGTTGATGGCGGGCGACGATGGCGGGCAAGTGTTTACTTTTCCCATTCCTACCTACAATATTACCCCAGCGTTTGATTGGCAGGCTTCGCACCTAGAGCCACTATGGGAGATGGCCGCCAAGTACGGGATTCCGTATTTCTCTAATTTTGTGAACTCTGATTTGTCTCCAGAAGATGCTCGTTCGATGTGTTGCCGATTACGTATTGATAACCGAAGCTTGGATTATCGTGGCGGAGGCTTGTTTGGTTCGCACCCGCTGACGGGGAGTATTGGTGTGGTAACTATCAACTTACCACGCTTGGGGGTACGTGCCAGTGGCGAGGATGATTTTATGCAACTGCTAAGCGAACAAATGCAGTTGGCTCGTGAAAGCTTGGATATCAAACGCCATATTCTTGAAAACCTAACAGATAAAGAGCTGTATCCCTACACCAAGTTTTATTTACGAGATATCAAAGCACGCTACAACCTGTACTGGAAAAATCACTTCTCTACCATTGGGTTGGTGGGCATGAACGAGGCCTGCTTAAACCTACTTGGCCAAGGGATTGAGACCCCGCAAGGGCATGAATTTGCTCAACGTGTGTTGCAACACATGCGAAACGAAATCCAGCGTTATCAAGAAGACTCTGGAACGCATTACAACCTAGAGGCAACCCCCGCCGAGGGAACGGCCTATCGCTTTGCCAAGTTGGATAAGCGTTTGTATCCGCAAAGCATTTGTGCAAACCAAGCAGCGGTTGTCAGTGAAGGAGCCGAACCGTTATACACCAACTCGACGTATTTACCCGTCCATGCCACGCAAGATGTGTTTGCCTTGCTGGATCATCAAGATCCGTTGCAAACCCAGTACACGGGCGGTAAGGTGGTGCATTTGTTTGCAGGCGAGCGGATGAGCGACCCTCAGGTGTTAAAACAATTGGTGAGAAACGTTTGTCATCAGTATCGTTTGCCCTACTTTACTTTTTCTCCTACGTTTAGCACTTGCCCTAACCATGGGTATTTAAAAGGCGAGCATCATGAATGCCCCGAATGCCATAGTGCGTGCGATGTTTTTTCGAGAGTGGTGGGCTACATTCGTCCTGTACGGCAATGGAACGATGGTAAACAAGCCGAATGGGTTCAACGCACCCCCTTGGTATTTGCAGAAACCACACCGAGGGTTTGCATTTAAGCTACGCTTATGCTAGGGTTGTACTAGTTTTTAGCTTGTGAGAATTGGTATGAGTAATGATTAATCTATGATGGATTCTGATGTTCTTTCTACGGCCTCTTTGATTCAATTACCGCCGAATACGTTTAGCTTGGCTGAGGTTCCTGCTTCTGCAGAGACAACAACCTTGGCGACTGTCGCCACGGCCAAAAATAACGCAAGTAGCTTAGATCGGTTTTCCGCCTTAGAACGACAACAGTTGAGCCAATTACCCAGCCCCCAGCAGGTGCGTTTTTGTGCGATGAAGTTGCTTCATGCCTTTGAACGGTCGCAGCGGCACAGTTTTAAGGCCGATGAGTTGCTTGATTCGTTTTTAGAAAGCCCCGAGGCCTTGGCGTGGACGGATGCCGAACGCAGTATTTTAACGCAATTGGTGTATGGCACGTTGCGTTGCTGGAATGAATTAGGCCACTGGATTGAACATCTCACTCTCAAAAACCTAAAGCAAACCCAACCTGTTTTACGTACGTGGTTGCGGTTGGGGTTGTATCAATTGCGGTATTTATCCATGAAGCCCCATGCCGTGGTTCATGAAACCTTAGAAGCTGCTAAGTATACAGGCATTAGTGTTCCGCAAGTTAAGTTTTTGAATGCCTTATTACGCAATTACGATCGCCTTCAGCAAGCCAGGGGAAAGGCGTTGCCCCTAACCAGCTTGTTAGCCGATCCGCCGCAAGGCTTGGAGGCGTTGGCGTTAAACTATGGATGGCCTCGGTGGTTGTTGCAGTTGCTGCATGCCGAACAATCGGATTTAGCCTACTTGGAGCAGTTGATTCAGGCGTCTCGGTTGCCCGCCCCTTGGGGGGTACGAGTGCATACCCACACCATTGAACTTGAGCAGTATATCCACCAGTTGGAAGCCTTGGGGCTGGAGTATGTTCAGCCGTTTGAAGAGATGCCCTGCACCTTGGTGCTAAGCAATTATCGGGGTAGAGCCAAGCAGTTGCCAGGCTTTGAACAGGGCGAGGTGTATGTGCAGGATTTAGGGTCGGCGTGGTTGGCGCATGAAGCTTACGCCCAGCCAGGGATGCGGGTGTTGGATTTATGTGCCGCCCCTGGTTCTAAAACCTTTTATTTGGCGAACCAAATGCAACACTTGGGCGAATTATGGTCGGTGGATATTTCTGGGTTTCGCCTGCGTCGGGTAAGAGAAAATGCCGAACGCCTAAAGGTGGATGATGGATTTCTGCACATTGTGGCGTGTGATGGTCGTGAGTTTCAGCACCCA
This sequence comes from Vampirovibrionales bacterium, assembly GCA_046080465.1. GTDB lineage: Bacteria > Cyanobacteriota > Vampirovibrionia > Vampirovibrionales > JAJTHC01 > JBJTUB01. The sequence goes on from JBJTUB010000241.1 coordinate 3,660, forward strand.
CAAGGAGCCTTGTTTGATGTGGTGGTGGTGGATGCCCCTTGCTCGGGTATGGGAACACTCAGACGACACCCAGAAATTCTGCTCCACCGTGAACCCGAACACTTAGAGCAGTACACCACGCTACAACTGGAATTGTTAATTCATGCTCTTGGCCTGTTAAAGCCACAAGGGCGTCTGATTTACGGCACCTGTAGCGTGTTGCCACAGGAAAATCGTGAGGTGTTAGCCCTGTTGCAAAAAAGTCATGGCCATGCGTTTGAGCTTGAAAGCCAAGAAACCCTGTGGCCTAGCTCGTATCACGATGGCTTTTACCGTGCGGTGTTAGTTAAAAAAGCAGAGACTAAAGACTAAAAAATAGAGGATAAACGAGATGCCCCTGATTACCGTTGAACTATTACCTGGCCGCAGTGTAGAACAAAAGCGAGCCTATGTGGCCGAAGTGACTCGTTTAACCTGCGATATTTTGAAATGCCCCCCAGAGGCGGTGCGGGTTCGTTTGAGTGAGATGCAACCCGAAGATTACGCGATTGGTGGGGTGCTGTATGTGGATAAGCAAGCCCCACCCTCCGTTTAAGGTAAAGAAAGCTCTGAAAGGGGTTAAATTGCTCTGTTCCTTCTCCCTTAGGGAGAAGGTTAGGATGAGGGAGTCGCAGGCGATACCTAGGTTGGTGAAATCCCTCACCCCAGCCCTCTCCCTTAGGTGTATTGTTTCGCATGATTACAAAGATGTTCAAGAGGGGCTTTGTAACCGATACATTTTAGAGACATTTAACTAATTAGATGGTATACTT